>DBME01000263.1 GCA_002298155.1 Holophagaceae bacterium UBA706
GCCGGACCCGGCTCCAGGGCGACCTGGCCCAGGCCCGCCAGGCGCGGGAGACCCTCTTCCAGTCGCAGCCCCAGGAATTCAAAGAGCTTCCCGAGGATCAGATCCTCCTCAAGGGACAGGACACGATCCTTGCGGCCGGGCACGGAGCGGGGCTCCAGGGTCTGCGGCTGAAGCCGCCCACCCTGGATCCGGGGCAGGGCTGGCTCGCGGTCCACTGGACCTTGGACGCGGAAGGGCCGCTGGGCAACTGGATGGATGCCCTCGACCACGTCGATGCGGGTTCACCCCACCTGGAGGTGGAGGCCTTCCGCATCTCCCTGGGGGGCGACCCCTGGATGCCCCCGGTGCCCGGCGCCGAGGGCCCCGTCCTCAAGGGGACGCTGGAACTCCGGTGGACCGTCTCCCGGCGGCCCCGCTGACGGGGCTGGGACGATGCCCGTGGTCATAGTACAGTAATGAATTCCGAATCATTTTGGCGCTGGGCCCTAAGAACCCGGACCCGCCACGCATGAATCTGGGGCGCGAATGGTGTCACTGTTTTTGATCCTGGCGATGATCCCCCCACCCGGGGAGAAGAGCACCGTGTCCGCCGTGGACGCCAACCAGGCGCGTGCCTTCCTCACCCAGACGCCCGCCAGCAGGATCCGTCAGCGCAACCTCTTCCACCCCACCCGGGGCCAGGCCGATCCCGCCAAGCCGGGCGCGGCGGAGGAACCCGACCGGGGAATCCCCCGCCTCACCGGCACCCTCATCCAGGGCACCGCGCGCGCGGCCATGCTCCTCTGGCCTGGATCGGACGAGGCCCAGCTGCTGGACCTGCGGGCCAGTTCCCATGGGCTTCGCCTCGTAAAGGTCGAAACCGGCCGGGTGGAACTGGCGGACGAAAAGACCGGAGCCACCCAGTGGATCAGCCTGGACGAGGACCCGCAGGAGGCCGGCCCCGGCGGCTCCGAACTGGAAGGTCTCCTGAAACTGCACGCAACGGCGCCCATGGCTCCACCCCCTAAAGGCAAGCCATGATCCGACGCAGTCTGGTTCTATGCTCCACCCTCGGTCTTTGCGCGCAGGAACCGCCTCCGCCCGCGCCGCCGGTTCCCGCCCCGGTCCCCGTCCCCCAACCGCCGGCGCCGGGGGTCAGACCCGCCTCTGAGGCAGAGAAGCAGAAGCCCCTCGCCGGAGTCACGCCCTTCCAGGGGTCCCGGCCCGTCAAGGAAGTGATCATCAATTTCTCCAACGCGAAGCTGTTCGACATCATCCAGCAGATCGCGCGGGTGGAGGGACTCAACTACACCATCGACCCGGCCGTGAAGGACGGCACGGTGCGGCTCTTCATGAACGGGAAGCTGGAGAAGGGCAACCTCTCGGATGTCCTTGCCCTGGCCCTGAAGCTCCAGGGCGTGGCCGTGGTGCGCAACGGGGACTTCCTGGAATTCGTCCCCGTCCAGGGCGCCGTCGCCCGGGCGGGCACTCCCATGTACCAGGGGACCCAGGCGCCCGAAGGCCTCGGCCAGTCGTTCGTCGCCATCCAGGTCGTCCCCCTGCGGTTCATCGATGCCGACGCCTTCGCGAGCTTCGCGAAGGAGTTCATGACCCACGACGGCAAGGCCCTGGTGGACAAGGGCCAGAACGTCGTCCTCTTCCAGGACTACATCCAGAACCTCACGCGGATCCTGGACTTCGTCCAGCTCATGGACAAGCAGCCCTTCGAGCAGAAGAAGATCGCCCTCATCCGCCTCAAGAACGCCTCCCCCGACCACGTCCTCAAGGAACTGGAGCCCATCCTCAAGGCCTCCAATGTCCCCATCGGCACCGGGGCCCTGCAGCTTCTCCCCATCCAGAGCCTGAACGCCATCCTCCTCGTGACCCAGGTCGGCGACTGGATCCCCGACATCCAAGGATGGATCGACCGATTCGACGACCAGCCCCGGGGCGAGGAGGGGGAGATCTTCATGATCTCCGTGCGCTACGCCAAGGCCGAGGTCCTCTACCCCCTGGTGGCCCAGATCCTCCACCTTTCGGGGGCTGGAACGCAGGGTGCCCGCGCCTCCAACCTGGTTTCGCCCAACCTGGCGCCGGCGCGGTCCGTGGGATCTCCCGCCGGTTTCCAGCAGCAGCTCGGGGTTACGGGTTCGGCCACGGGCGTGGCCGGTTCGCCCTTCGGCGCCACCGCGGGTTCCCAGGGCACCTCCGTCAGCGCCTTCAGCCCGGCCCCGCAGCCCACGCAGACGGCGGTTGCCGCCACTCCGCAAGGCACCGGGCCCACCGCGAACCCGGCCCAGCCCGGCGCCTCCAACGGCCCCCTATCCCCGTCCTGCACCGTCACCGTGGATCCGGACAACAACACGTTGATCGTCTTCGGCTCCCGCCGCGACGCCGCCCTCGTCCAGGTGGCGGTGGACAAGCTGGACCGCATGCCGCGCCAGGTCCTCCTGGAAGCGACGATCCTCGACCTGAGCATGTCAGGCGATTTCGAGTTCGGTTTCTCCGGCTACCTCCAGTCCCACTTCGACCCCTCCGCGGTCTCGGTACACGGCGCCCCCGGCGGTCCCTTCACGTCCGACGCCCGCATCGACCGCCCCGGCTTCACGGACGCCTTCACGTTCACGGGGGTCTTCACGTCCGGCAAGGGCCTCGTGAAGGCCATCCTCACCGCCAAGGACAGCAAGAAGAACGTCAACCTCGTCTCCCAGCCCCGCCTGTGGGCCCTGGACAACCGCCCCGCCCGTCTCCTGGTCCAGGACCAGATCCCCATCCCCGTCACGACCTTCATCCCCGGCAGCGGCACCGGCACCGGCAGTTCGGGCTACACCGTCACCAACGCCCAGTACCTCGACACCGGCCTCAACATCACCGTGACGCCCCACATCAACGCGAACGGCGTCATCCGCCTGGAAGTCCAGCAGGACATCAGCTCATCCCTTGGCCTCGACACCCTGGGATCCGGCACCAACGCCATCCAGGCCCCCCGCATTTCCCGCCGGTCCCTTTCCACGGAGTTCATCGCCCCGGACGGAGCGACGGTGATCCTGGGTGGATTGATCCAGCAGAACCGGACGCATACGGTCACGGGGCTACCGTTCATCAACCGGATTCCCATCCTCAGGTCCTTGCTGGGGTCGACCAGCAGCACCCGCGACAAGTCGGAACTAGTCATTTTGATTACGCCGCGAATTATTACGGATACGGACAGTCTGGATCGGGTGGGGAAGGAGTTCAGGGATACGTTGGCAAAGGCGTTGGGGCGGATTGAAGGGGTTTTGGAGCCGGCCTTTCCGAGGGAGCCGGGGGATCCGACGGTCCCGGGCGGGAAGCGGGAGAGTGTAGAAAAACCTTAGTTTTTACGCCCTTAGCTTGACTACTCAAAACACTGGAACTTATGAATTTGGAGATAGACTTCGGATATTTGGCCAGAATTAATAAATCATCCAAAAGCGGGGGTTCAACTTCCTTTCACGCTTTTACCACACAATCATATTGATCTGTGGGCAATTTGTGCTTCAATTTGGTTCGCCCTAGCCGAAGTTCCATTTGAAGCCGCCGAGAATTCCCTTGATCTACATGCCATTTGGGCCAAACCGGGTGCTCGAATTCTGACTACAGGGCGTTGGGCTTGATCCCCAGCAGGTCGAAGGCGCGCTGCTGAAGGGGGCTCGGCGTGGGATGGAAGGGGATCCGGACTGCGGGGGCGTGGTCGAAGCTCATGGTGTTGCGGGTGAACCCCCCTAACTCCCTGAGGAGGTCCCGGTAGCGACAAGCCACCAGACCCTCGCCGGTTCTTCCCGTGGCCTTCTTGCCGGCATGGGCCTTTGGCGGATGCTCCACCAGGAGGAGGGATTCCCACCCCCGGCGGAGATGCCACTCCACGTGGTAGGCCAACATGCAGAGGAACACATGAGCCCGCACCCGCTCTTCGAGGCGGTGATGAATGGGGCGGATTTGGAGATCCACGTCCTTCAGGCTTCGAAAGGCCCGCTCGACTCGGGAGAGAGACTGGTAGGCCGCCTTGGCCTGAACGGCATTCATCCGCTGAGCGGAGACCTTGGTCCGGATGACATAGATCCCGTCCAGAGCATCCTCCTCCTCGATGAGGAGCCTGCGCCGCTGCCAGTAGAGGCGATCTTCTTGGATGGTGATGCGGAAATACTTCCCCATTCCAGTCTTGGCCAGAGCCCTGCCCGTGGCCATGCCGATTTCCCCCATGCCGGCCAGGGGCTTGCGGGGTCGCATCGTCGCGTCGTGAACCTTGATCAACAGCTGCTCCGTGGCCTGGAGGAGTTCCTCCCGCCGCCGCCGGTTCCGTTCCTGGGTGAAGGGATTGAAGCACGCGATGAGCCGTTCGCCGGGGAAGTCCGGATGCTGGATCTCGGCCACCTTGGCGGTGTCGAATAGGCTCGGGGTGATGACCTTGGCTTCCGCCAGCTTGCGGACCGTGCCTCCCTTCAGGGCGGTGATCCAGTCCAGGCCGATGGGCTCCAGTTCCTTGCGGATGGTCGTGTCTGACACCATCCCCCGGTCCCCCACCAGAACCACATGCTCCAGGTCGAACCGGGCCTTGAGCTTCTGGATCTGGCTGCCCACGGTCTGGTGGTCGTTGGTGGCCCCGTCGAACACCTCCACGGCGACGGGGCAACCGTCGGCGTTGCAGAGCAGGCCATAAGTGATCTGCATCCTGTCGCCGCGGTGGTCCCGGCTGTACCCGAACTTCGCCAGGGGGCAGGTCCTCCCCTCGAAATAGCTGCTGCTCACATCGTAGAGGACCAGACATCCGTTGGTCAGATGGCGCTTTGCCAAAGCGTCCTCGATCTTGGCCTGGCGCTCCCCGAGCCAGTCCATGGCTGCGTAGAGCTCGTTCTCATCGGCCCCCTNNACAAGGACCTGTCCCAGGGTGGAAGTCCGGCTGTCGGGATCCAGGAACCGGGAGAGCTTGCTGCCCGGGTGGATCACCCGTCCAGCCACCAGAGCCAGGGCCAGGTCCTTCTCCCTGCTTTTGCGGGTCGCGAATAGGCGGTCCATGCCAATGGCGCGCATGGTTCCGACCACGGCGGCTACATGGCCATGAGGGCGGGACTCGACCAGCTTCATGCTCCCGGTGGCGGGGGCGATGGGCTCACCCTTCAGGCCCAAGCGGATCAGTTCGACGAGGCTGTCCGGCAGGGACGAGAGGTTGGCCACAGTCCGGGCCTTGACCTGGTCGCCCTCACGGTAGGAATGCCGCAAGAGATGAGTCTTATAAACCTTGTCCCCCACCTTCCGCTGGGTGGTTACCACATGGACAGCCAGACCTTTGATGGGCATACCATCAAGATATGCCTGCAAGACTGTTCGTCAATGGGTTTTAGTACCTACATTTCTCGGTCCAAATCCATGAGAATCGAGCCGGTACGCNNCCATGAGAATCGAGCCGGTACGCCGATCAAGGCCCGAAAGCCGTATGGAACTTCGGCCATGAGAATCGAGCCGGTACGCCGATCAAGGCCCGAAAGCCGCATGGAACTTCGGACATGAAGGCGGACGGGGTGCTGGGACGGAACTTCCTCAAGGGCATGGCAGGCGACGCGATCAACGCGATCCTCTGCGGGGCCGGCCATAACCTCCGGAAGATCCTGGCCCGCCTTAGGGCCCTTTTGTACATGCTCACCGGCAACGCCTGGGAGGCCCTACAAGCCCCCTGTTGCCACCTGGAAGTGCTCCGGCTTCATCAGGACCGAAGTTCTTAACGGAATAGCGGCTTGAAGCCTGTGGCAATGCGGATGTGCAGCGATTGCTTCAAAAACGTAGTCATGTAAATAACCTTGACACGGCCATTGGCGGGCTTATCCTTGGGGTATGTACATCACAACGATTCCGAATAGAACATCGCCTCCTGCGATCCTTCTGCGGGAAAGCTTTCGTGAGGATGGCAAGGTTAAAAACCGGACCCTGGCCAACCTGAGCGACTGGGCTCCCGAGCGGATCGAGGCCCTTAAGGTCGTTCTGCGCGACGGCAACCTGGCCACGGGCGCTGAACCCGAACTGGGACCTTCGCTGCCGCACGGACATGTGGCCGCGGTGCTTGGGATGGTTCGGTCCCTGGGCCTGGACCGCCTGCTCCACGGGCGTCGGCACCGGATGCGCGAACTTTGTCTCGCCCTGGTCGCCGGCCGCATCCTGGAGCCTTCCAGCAAGCTCTCCTTGGCTCAGGGGCTGCAGCCAGGGGCGGAGCACTCCACCTTGGGGCAGGAACTGGTCCTGGGCGACGTGGACGAGAACGAGTTCTACGAGGTCATGGATTGGCTCCTGGAGCGCCAGCCGCGCATCGAGGCCGAGCTGGCCAAACGCCATCTGGGCGAGGGCTGCACGGTCCTCTACGACCTGAGCAGTTCCTATTTCGAAGGCCGGTGCTGCCCCCTGGCCCAGCACGGCTATTCTCGCGACAAGCGCGAGGACCGCCCCCAGATCAACTACGGCCTGCTCTGCAACTTTGAGGGTGTGCCCATCGCCATCGAGGTGGTGGAAGGCAAAGTGGGCGATCCCAAGACCGTCCCGGCGCAGGTGGCCAAGCTCAAGGAGCGGTTCGGGCTGAAGCGGGTTGTGGTGGTGGGCGACCGGGGCATGATCACCGAGGCCCGGATCCGGGAGGATGTCCAGGAGGCCGGGTACGACTGGATCACCGCGTTGCGCCACGGCAGCATCCAGCCGCTCCTGGACGCCAGGTTGATCCAGCCCAGCCTGTTCGATGAACGTGGGCTGGCGGAGATCACCCATCCGGATTATCCGGGAGAACGCCTCATTGCCTGCTTCAATCCCTTCATGAAGGAAGAGCGGGCCCGGAAGCGGGAAATCCTGCTCCAGCTCACGGAAGCGGCCCTGCAGAAGGTGGAGGACGCCTGCAGGCGTGAACGGAACCCCCTGCGGGGCAAGGCGGAGATCGGCCTCAAGGCCGGGGCGGCCCTGGCCCGGTTCAAGATGGGGAAGTATTTCCGGGTGCGGGTCGAGGATGACTGCATGGGCTTCCTGCGCCGGAGCGCACTCCTGGACCAGGAAGCCGCCATGGACAGGATCTACGTGATCCGAACGTCCGTGCCCAAAGAGGTGCTCGGCGACCAGGAGGCGGTCCTGGCCTACAAGCAGCTGGCGAAGGTGGAGCGGGCGTTCCGGACGCTCAAGTCGGTGGACCTTCAGGTCCGGCCGATCTACCACCACCTGGAGCGGCGGGTGAAGGCCCATCTCTTTCTGTGCATGCTGGCCTATTACGTTGAATACCACCTGCGCCAGGCCTGGAAGGGGCTCCTCTACCATGACGAGGAGGGCAGCCAGCGGAAGACGCCGGTCGCACCCGTGGAACCCAGCTCCGCAGCCAAGGCCAAGAAGGCTACGGGCCGCTCCAAGGACGGGTTCCCGCTACAGACCTTCCGTGGCCTCATGCAGACCCTGGCGACCCTCTCCAAGGCCACCGTCCAACTCGGTGCGGATGGCCCCACCTACCCGCGGACTTCGAAGATGACCAAGCTCCAAGCCCGGGCCTTCGACCTCCTCGGCCTCAAGGAAGTGTAGACAGTAGCTGTACGGCCAAAATCCCCAAGAAGTCCATGTGCTTCAAGGGGATTTTCGATTGTTCAGTATGGAACTTCGGCCAGGAGGCCTCCGGAGCCCTCTGAATCCCGGGAGGGGTTTCGCAGGGCCGACCAAGTATTCCCCCGTTATGGGCCATCTATCCCTCCTTGAGAGGGGGGTCAGTTTTCGTGGCCAGAGGGGGTCAATTTACGGTGTCCCTCGACACGCTGGACAACTCCAACACCAAAAAGGAAGGCATCGGCTGGACCTACAAGCAGTTCGACGGCTAAGCGCCGATCGCGGCCTACCTGGGCGAGGAGGGCTGGGCCCTGGGCTTCGAGCTGCGGGAGGGGACCCAGCACTCCCCGAAGGAGACCCCGGCGTTTCTGGCCCGGGTGAGGGTCCTCGCCAAGAAGTTGGTGAGCGGGAGGAGGATCCTGCTCCGCATGGATTTCGGCAACGACGCCATGGAGAACTATGTCCTGGCCGCCGAGGAAGGTATCGACTACCTGGTCAAGCACAACTGGCGCACGGAGAACCTGGAGGTCTGGGCCGACAAGGCCGCGGCCATGCCGGAGTCCGCCTGGAGTCATCCCCGGGAGGGGAAGCGGGTGGTGCGCTTCTCGGAATGGGTGGAGCGGACGGTGAAGTTCAAGGGCAAAGAGGTAGTCCTTCGCTACCGGATGGTGGTGGAAGTTTCCGAGCGCACCACGGACGCCAAGGGCACCACCCTGCTGCTCCCTCTGGTGGGCGTAGACGCCTGGATCACCAGCATGGACCTGCCTGAAACTGAGGTGATCGCCCTCTACCGGGATCACGGTACGAGCGAACAGTTTCATTCTGAGATGAAGGGAGAGTTGGACCTGGAGCGGCTTCCCAGCGGCAAGTTCATGACCAACGCCCTGATCCTGGAGATGGGCGTCCTGGCCTACAACGTCCTGCGCCTCATGGGCCAGATCGGCCTGAAAGGCTACAAGCAGCGCCACGAGAGCAAGCGCCACCGGATCCGGACGGTAATCCAGGAACTGCTGTGCGAGGCGGCCCGGGTCGTCCACCACGCGGGTCAGTTGGCCTACAAGTTCGGACGGACCTGCCTGGCCTTTGAGCGGTTGGTCCTGCTGCGAGCCCATTTCTCCGAATCCTGACGCTTCCGCGACCCCGGACCAACTTGTCCAGAAACCACCGAAGCCAGGCCGGAGGCGTATTCGAAGTTTGGGGTATCCCGCCAAGCGCCCCAGTTTCCCGGCCCGAGAAGGGCTCGCCGTGCCGCAAAGAGGGTCATCAACCTCTCAACATCGCACCCGGTCGCCGATAATGGCCCCATCCGGAGCGTGGTCCGCACGGATTCACGAATTCTTCTGTGAAGGGGAGGCCATACCTTACCGCCCCCCCCGTCGATTCCCAGGCCCCCAAAGACCTCCCACCCCTTAATGGGGAGCCCAAGGTATTTCCGCCACCTTTGCCGATCAGAAGGGGTTTATCACGGCCGGCAATGGCCTGTTGAGTGTCGTCGCTCCTCCTTGCATGAGGAATGCTGCGACGCCGGCATTGTTCTGCGATGCGGGTGGGTGACCCCTACCTAACCAGGTACTGCCTCAACACCGCCTTCACCTCTTCGCTGCTCTCGTTCTCCATGGCCAGGGCCATGGACTCGCGGGCTTCCTGGGTGTTCTGCGCCGCCAGGGCCTTGGCCGCGGCGATGCGGATGCCCAGGGGCTCGCGGCCCTTGAAGAGCCCCTTCTTCTGGAAGAGCTCCTGGAGCGGCTTGACGGACTCGGGGCCGGGGATCTTGCCGAGCACTTCCACGGCGCGCAGGCGCAGGCGCTGGGCGTCGTCGCCGGCGGACTTGTCGGGGGTGAGCATCTGGAGCACGGCGGGCAGGGCGGTGGCGTCGCCCAGGTCGCCGATCATGTTCAGGGTCTCCAGCTGGGCTGGCACGTCGGACTCGGGGAGGGCCTCGGCGAGGGCCTTGGCGGCGGCGGGCTTGCCGGCCAGGGCGGAAACGGCGGTGACGGCGGTGCGGCGCACGCGCATGTCCTGGTGCTGGATGGCGAGGATCATGTCGGGAACGGCGGACTTCTCTTCGGCCTGGGCCAGCAGCATGAGGGCGTGGTCCACCATGTGCCACTGGGGCGAGGCGAGCAGTTCCTTCAGGACCGGCACCGCGCGCCTGCCGATGGCCCGGAGGGCCTCCACCAGGTGGGTGCGGCGGCTGGGATCCTCCTCGGCCTCCAGGGCGGCGGCGAGGTGCGCCGCGGCGGGGGTGCCGATGAGGGAGAGGATGGAATGAACCTGCGGGATGGGGATGGCGGCGCCCTTCTGGTAGAGCAGGGGCACGAGGAGCTGGATGTTGGCCGAACTGCCCAGGCGGGCCAGGAGGTCGCGCAGCAGCTGCGGCTTCCAGGCGGCGGCGCCCACGGAGGGGTAGGCCAGGTCGCCCAGGTTGCGCATCTCGTTGTGCAGGGCGGAGAAATTCCCCGCGGGGAACCAGCGGGTGAGGATGGATTCCACGGTCTGGGCGCACCACTGGGCCACGAGCTGGTCGTTTTCCGCGGAGAGGCGGTCCCGGGCGGCGGTGAGCATGCGGTTCTCGAGGTCCAGGGGCAGGTTGGCCCCGGTGAAGCCGTCGGAAAGGTTGGCCAGGATCTCGGTGCCGTGGCGGCGCACGAACTCCTGCGGGCTGGCCAGCTCCTCCTCCAGTTGCGCGAGCATGGAGCGGAGATCGTCCACGCGCTTGCCCCGGATCAGCTGGCGGCCCAGGGTCATGACCAGGTGCGGGTCCAGCTTGTGGATGGCGTGGCGTTCCAGGCTCACGTGGAGCTTGGTGTCGGTGCCCTGGCATTCCCACTGGATGGCTTCCTTGAAGTCCTCGACCTCCTGCATGCCCCAGCCTTCGAACTGGAGGCGGCCGCGGATGGCTTCCAGGGACAGCTCCCGGTCCGGCACGCACTGCATGAGGGCGACGGTGAGCAGGGCCAGGTCGAACATGGAGGGACGGTGCGTCACGTGGACGTGGGCCACGGCCTGGGCCAGGAGTTCGGGGGCCAGGAAGTCCATGGCGCGCCGCAGGGCGGCTTCGCCCGGGGGGAAGCCGGGAAGGCCCAGGAGCAGGTTGCCCTGGGCGGAAGCGTCGAATTCGGCGAAGGCCTTGCGCAGGGAGTCCCGCACGGTGCCCGGGTCCAGCGTGTCCAGCATGAGCCGGGAGCCGGAGCCCGCCAGGCCCGAGAAATCCGGGATGACGAAGCCGAAGCGGTTGAGGGAGTCCCGGTGGTCCACGCCCCAGGGGGAGCGGGGGCCGGCCTTGTCCAGGGTGGTGGTGGTGGCCATGGCGGTGAAGAAGGCCACGGCCAGCTCGTCCCGCAGCGCCGCGGGGGAGAGGGGGACCTGCACGGGGGCCTCGTCGGCGGCCGCGATGGGAACCCACACGGGCGAGAGATCCTCGGGCTCGGATTCCACGGAGAGGGGCAGGGGGGCCGGGACCCGGCTCAGCTCCTCGGCCGTGAGGGGCGCCGGCTCGGGGAAGGCCTGGGGCACCGTTTCCGGGATCTCGCCGCTCTCGGCCACGGCCGGAGGCACCGAGCCTACCCAGGGGATGGGATCGAAGGTATCGGGGATATGCGGCACCGCCGCGGGCGGCGCAGCCGGAAGAGGCGCCGGGGCCGCCGCTGGAACTTCCGCCGGAATCCCGGCGGGGGCCGGTTCCGGGGCGTCATCCTGGGCGGGCGTGAACATCCGCTCCCAGTCCAGTTCCACCGGGGCGGCCTTGAAGGGGGAGTCCAGGCGCGGGGCCGTGGGCTCGACCCGGGGCAGGACGCGCAGAAGGCCGTCCTCGGGCAGGAGCGTCTCCGCGCCGCCCATTTCCGCGAGGCGCTGGGGCCGCATCTGCAGCACGAAAAGCAGGGAGCGGAGTTCCTCGGGATCCAGCCCGGGCAGGAACTCGATGCCGCCGATTTCCCGCGCGTCCAGCTCGCGGGCCAGGGCCATGGCGGCGTTGGGGGCCCCGGTCACGGGTTCGTCCTGGTAGGAGAAGCCCACGCCGCTGGTCACCAGGCGGATCATTCCGTACTTCAGCAGGAGATCGGGAACGAACTCCTCCAACTCCCCCTGGGCCTTGAGGGCCAGCGGGTGATCGGGGGCGTTGTGCATTTGCGCCCGGAGCGCCTGATGGAGGAGCTCGATGAGGCGGGTGAGGGGCTTGGGTGCTGGCATGGCCTCCCCGTAGGGGGTGATGTCCCGAAGGTGGGTCGAAAAAATAATAATGCATTTTCGGCCTGGCCGATACTCAGGCTCTGGAGAGGCGGCCCCAGCTGTGGTTCCCTAAGGGTATGACGACGTGCGAATTCACGCTGCCGGTGCTGGAGGCTGCCTGCTGGTTCGAGGAGGATCCGGGGATCCAGGGCCTCGCGCCGGGCGGATTTCCCGCCCTTGCCACGGGGCGGCCGGCCCTGGCATTCGTCGAAGCCATCCAGCGGCGCAGGCTGAGCCGCCTGGCCCGGGGCGTCTTCCACTGCGCGGAACAGGTGGCGCCGCCGGGGGATGTGAGGGTGGTCTTCGCGTCGCGGCACGGGGAGTCGGAGCGCACCCTGTCCATCCTGCGCGACCTGGCCGCCGGGACGGACGTGTCGCCCACCCTGTTCTCCATGTCCGTGCACAACGCCGTGCCCGGGCTGCTCTCCATCCTGCGGGGGAACCATGCCGGGGGCACGGCCCTGGCCGCGGGGGCGGAATCCCTGGGCTACGGCCTCCTGGCGGCGCTGGCCGCCCTGCGGGCGGATCCCGCTGCCCCGGTGCTCCTCCTTTTCGGAGAGGACCGCCTGCCGGAACTGTGGGCGCCCTTCGCGCCGGAGGAGGTTCCCCACGCCCTGGCCCTGCTCCTGGGAGCCGGGGGCCGGGAGCTGGGCATGACCTGGGACCCCGAGGGCCGGGGCCCGGAGCCTGCGGAGGTGCAGAGCCGGCATTTCCTGGCCGCCCTGGCCGGCGGCGGCCCGGGAGTCTGGGCGGGCCCCACGGCCGCCTGGGATTGGCGGTTGGCCTGAGAAGGCATTCCCACTTATCATTGAGGATTGCCGGCACGTCCCCCGCGGCCCAGGCCGCTCCGGGACCGGAGACCCGGCCAGAGCACGCATCGCAAGGAAGGAACCGCTCCCCATATGGCCAGGGTCATCACCGCTGAAGAAATGAAACGATTCATAATCGAGGCCCTGAATCTGGAGGACGTGACTCCGGATGCCATCGGCGATGATGAACCCCTGTTCGCCGGCGGCCTGGGCCTGGACTCCATCGACGCCCTGGAGCTCGGCATCGCCCTCAAGAAGACCTACAACGTCCATTCCTCCGGTGAGAACCCCGCCACCCGCGAGCACTTCCGGTCCGTGAACTCCTTGGTGGCCTTCGTGGCCGAACACGGCTCCTGACCGCGGGATGACCTTCCTCCCCCCCACCCGGTTCCT
>DBME01000325.1 GCA_002298155.1 Holophagaceae bacterium UBA706
CGGCCACGCCGCGGATGGCGGCGGCGACCACCGCCTCGGCCTGGGGCATGAAGGCCTGTTCCAGCACATAGCTGGAGGGTGCGGGGGCATCGGGGCCGGTGATGCGGACCACCGGTGACTTGAGGTGGACGAAGGCCTTCTCGGCGAGGATGGCGGCCACTTCCGCCCCCACGCCGCAGAGCCGGCCCGCCTCGTGGACGACCACCGCGCGGCCCGTGCGGCGCACGGAGCCCAGGAGGGTCTCCTCGTCCAGGGGCTTGAGGGTGCGCAGGTCGATGACCTCGGCCGAGATGCCCTGCGCGGCGAGGGTGTCCGCCGCGGCCAGGCAGGTGTCCACCGCCTTGGCGTACGACACGAGGGTCACGTCCGTGCCGGGGCGCACGATGGAGGCCTTGCCCAGGGGGACCACGTGTTCGCCGTCGGGAACCTCACCGGCCTTGAACGACAGCGCCATGTCCGTGAAGAAGAGCACGGGGTTGGGGTCGCGCACGGCGGCCTTGAGCAGGCCCTTGAAGTCGGCGGGATTGGAGGGCATCACCACCTTGAGGCCGGGGCTGTGGACGAACCAGGCCTCGAGGTTGTGGTTGTGCTGGGCGCCCACGGTCCAGCCGCCGCCCGTGAGGGCCATGACGACCATGGGAAACTCGAACTGGCCGCCGGAGATGTAGCGCAGCTTGCCCGCGCTGTTGACGATCTCGTCCATGGCGAAGCACAGGAAGGGCGTGAAGAGGAGGTCCACGATGGGCCGGAGCCCCGTGGCAGCGGCCCCCGCCGCGGTGCCGGCGATGATGCCCTCGGCCAGGGGCGTGTTGCGCACCCGCGGGGCGCCGAAGGCCTCGAGCAGGTCCTTGCGCTTGGTGGCAACGCCCTCCCCGAAGATGAGGACGCTGGGGTCGCGGCGCATCTCCTCGGCCAGGGCCTGGCCGATGGCGTCGTTGACGGTGATGGTCTGCATGGTCTGTCCTTTCAGGCGTAGACGTCGGTGGTGAGTTCGGAGGGGTCGGGGTAGGGCGAGGCCAGGGCGAAGGCGGCGGCGTCGTCCATGCGGGTGCGGGCGGCGGCCTCCATGGCCTCCAGGTCCTCGGTGGTGATGAGGCCCAGCTCGCGCATGCGGAGCTTCATGCGGCGGATGGGGTCCTCGCCCCGCCAGTGGGCCAGCTCCACCGGGTCCACGTAGGACTGGTCGTTGGGTTCCATGTGGCCCCGCAGGCGGTAGGTGTAGGTCTCCAGCAGGAAGGGCTTGCGGGTGGCCCGCACCTTGGCGGCGGCCTCGCGGGCGGCGGCGTACACCGCCTCCACGTCGTTGCCGTCCACGGTGAGGCTCTCGACCCCGTAGCCCGCCGCCCGGGGGGCGATGTGGTTCCCGATCATGGTCTCGTTGCGGTGGACGAAGGCCTGCCAGTGGTTGTTCTCGCACACGTAGAGGACCGGAAGGTCCCACACCGCGGCAAGGTTGAGCGACTCGTGGAAGATTCCCTCCGCCGCGGCGCCGTCGCCGAAGAAGCACACCGCGATGGCGTCGCTGCCGCGCATGGCCAGGGACAGGCCCACGCCCGTGACCATGGAGAGCTCGCCGCCCACGATGGTGGAGGTGAGGACCACGCCCAGGTCGCGGGCGGAGATGTGCAGGGTGCCGCTCTTGCCCTTGCAGTAGCCGGTGGCCTTCCCCATGACTTCGGCCAGGAGCCGGCCCGGGTCGGCGCCGCGGGTGAGCAGGTGGCCCGCGCTGCGGTGGTTGGTGAGCACGAGGTCCCGGGGCTCGAGGGCCGAGACGACGCCCACCGCGGAAGCCTCCTGGCCCACCGAGGTGCAGACGTGGGGGAAGGGCCCCTTCTCGTGGAAGTCGACGATCTTTTCTTCGTAGGCGCGGATGAGCATCATCCGCTCCAGGAGGACCCGGGGGTCCGGTCCGGAAGTGCGCTTGTTCATGGTGTCCTCGGAGTGGTCCGGAAGGTTGGGGGTGGGCAGCGGCTCCGCGTCCGGTGCTGCATGGCTGACATGGGAAAACTACGCTCCCCGCCCCGTGCCGGATTACTCCAAGTTCCTTATTAAGTCCTGTTTAAGAATCTTTTAAGATTCCCTTAAGAAGCGGGGACGTCCACCAGCTCCAGTGCGCGCCCCACGGCGAGCCGGAACCGGCCGCGGCCGGTCTTCTCCATGCGCACGCAGGCGTTGCGCTCCGCCAGCCGCCGTCCCAGGAGGACGAGGCGCGCTTCCAGGTTGTCGCTGAGGTCGGGCAGCCGTATGCGCGGGTCGAGCCGCAGCTCCTTGTTGTTGAACGTGGTGCGCTGCTGGGTGACGTGGTCCTTCACCAGGGCCCAGAAGATGCTCCCCGCCACACCCTTGATGAGGTAGTCGCCATCCAGGAAGATGCTGTCGTCCTCGGCGAAGTGCCGTACCTGCAGGGGGCGGTCGCCGCCGCATTCCGCCGGGACGCCGGAAGGGCGCAGTTCCGCGGCCGGCTCCTCCGGCGTCTCCGGAGGAGCTTCGAAGTCGAGCATCGCCAGGCCGATCTGGGCCGCCAGCACCATGAGGGCATCCTCGTCGTCGTAGGAGAAGCGCAGGTCCTGGGGGCTCTCCACGTGGATCACGCCCAGCACCCGGCCGCGCACCTGGATCGGCACCGCCATCTGGCTGGCGGGCATGGGCAGGCCGGGCAGGGGGATCTGGGTGTCCAGCATGGCGCCCATGCCCACGTCCTCGGCGCCGCGGCGGACGGTGCGGCCATAGGCGTACTCCGAGGTGGCGTGGCCGATGCGCACGGGGACGCCCATGGAGGCGCACACGCCGATCACCCCCTGACCCAGGGGGATCTCCGAACCCACGCCCGAGGTCTCGTAGCCGCGGCTCGCCAGGGTATAGAGCCGCGCGCCGGCGTTGTCGAGCATGAGGACCATGGTGTGGCGGATCTCGAAGGCCTCCTCCAGGCCGTCGAGGGTGGCGGTGAGAAGCGTCTCCAGGTCCGGCGCCGCGGCCAGGCGCGCCGAGGCGGTCCTCAGGGCGGTGAGCCTGGCCATGGGCAGGGGCGGGGGCAGGGGGGCGCCGGGAACCGCCTCGATGGCCAGGACCCGGTGCACGTCGGCCCCCAGCAGCCGGAAGATCCCCGCCATGCCCTCGTGGGAGGCGATGCCGGCGAGCTTGGCCTTCATGGCCTCGAACAGCGGACCCTCGGTCTCGGTGCGGAGGTAGCGCAGCGTGAGGCGGTACTGGGCCGCCGTGCGCGGGTGAATGACGCTGACGCGCACCGTGGGGTTGGCGAGGATGTTCCGGCGGGTCTTGTTGAAGAACTGGTAGGAGAGGGCCACGTGCTCGCCGTCCACGTACTGCACCTGCGACAGGGACGTCACGTTGGGCATGCCGTCGGGGGCGCAGGTCGCGATCACCCCCGGCACCGCGCCTTCGAGGCACTCGCGGAGGGTCTCGAGGCGGATGGTCACGGGTTGCCCTCCAGGGGATTCCCCGCCGCGATCCCCGGCGTCTGGGAGAAGGCGCAGGTCGGGGTGAAGGTGACCGCCGCCCAGTGTTCGGGCTCGCCCGCCCCGGGCGGGTTGGAGAAGAGGGCCCGGATCAGCGCCGGGGAATAGCCCAGGGACTCCGTGGACCGCACGAAGCTTTCCACGTAGGCCTGGAGGCGGGAGGCATCCCCGCGGCCCAGGGCCGCCACGGACGCGTCGGTGCCCTTGAACTGCCAGGAGCGGTGCGTGGCGGGGTCCGAAATGACCACGGCGATCCGGCCGTCGGCCGCCACGTCCCGCAGGAGCTCGGCCGCCTGAATCCGCGAAAGAAAGATCGTGAGCTTCCGCCGATCCCGGGAGAACCGGCACCCGCAGGCGCGGCTCATGCTCGCGAGGTTGTCCGGCCCCCGCGCGGCGACGCTGATGGAGACCCCTCCCTGGAGAAAGGACACGAGGGTTTCGGTAACCCAGGGGTGTGATGCGTGGCTCATCGGATGGCTATTCTAGCCGATCGGGTTGAGATTCAGCGCATCTTGCCAATTTCAATATGTCGCGGGCCATGCCTGCCCGCCTGCCTTTTGCGGGGCATTTCCGAAATAAATGATAAGCTTATCGTTTTAGGGCCGGCACGGAGGCGGGCGCCACGCTTGTCCCGGGCCGCCGGACGGGGACGATCCCCGGGATCGAGGCCGGGGGCAGATCGAGGTTGAACCGCGCCAGGGTGCGCACGTGGGGACCCAGGCCGAGGATCTGGGGCCGGAAGCGGTGCCGGTCACGGATGCGCGCCGCCAAGTCGCCGGCCATGGCCGGGGAGGCCATGAAGGCCTGGGGCGTGACGACCAGTTCGCCGCAACCGAAATGCTGGAAGAGGCCCTGGAACTTGCCCTGGTACTCCAGGGCCAGCACCGGCACGCCCTGGCCCAGGCAGGCGATGCTCAGGTGCATGCGGGCGCTGAGGGCGAAATCCAGTTCGCCGCAGATGCCCTTCACCTCGTCGCCCCGGATGGGACCTTCCACCACGCGGGCGTGGGCCTTCAGGTCCGGGGGAAGGAGCGCGTGGAGGGCCTCCAGCAGGGTGAGGTCGTTGACGGAATCCCGGAAGTCGTGGGGGATGAGCAGGAGGCTCGCCTTGAGGCCCGCGGTCTCCAGGGACGCCAGGAGCTCCGCGTACCGCGCGACCATGGCCCCGGGGTCCAGGCCGGCCGGGCCCCGGCAGAGCAGGGGGTTCGCGTTGACCCCCACGAGGGTCCGACCCTGGTCCCGCTCCGCCCGGAGCCACTGGACCACGCCGGCCACGGCGGGCGTCTCCGTGACCGGGGCCAGGAGGAAGGCCAGGTCGGCGGTGGTGCGCACGGGACGGTCAAGATGATCCTGGAGGCGGGATGCCGAAACCGGGTCCCGGGCGCAGAGGTTGACGGAGGCCGGAAGCGCCCGGAAGGCCTCCACGATCCCCGGGGCGGGTTCGGCGTTGAAACTGAAGCCCGCGAGGGTGGCGGGGAGTCCGCTCCGGGCGGCAAGGGTCACCAGGGCGAGCCTGCGGTGGGTCACCTGGGGCCGGTAGAACCCGTCCATGACATCGGCGCCCAGGCAGAGCAGGTGATCCGCCCACAGGCGCGAGAGCCACAGGCCCGGGCGGTACCAGTCCCGGTCCCTGCGGAAGCGGGAGTAGCCCAGGGTCATGTCCCGGTGGCGGGGCCCCAGGTAGGCCCAGGAAACCTTGGGCCGTTCGTCCAGGATCCGGGCGGAAGCGTACCCCGCGTCGGCGAGGCCGCCCAGGCATCCGAGGACGATGGCCTCGTCGCCCAGGCTGCCCGGTGCCGCCGGCGGAAAGATGATTGCTCGTCGATAGCCGTCCGGCCGCACGTATTGGAACATGCAACTTAGATACTCGGATCAACAGGTTTGTTTAAGGGAATTTGTTGAAAAAAATCATCAATATGAACTGTAAATCCAACGGTGCCAAAAGGATCGGGGACGCCGGAGAGGTCATCTCCGGCGTCCCCGACGCCCGGCGGAACGGTGGGATCAGCCCTTCTTCTCATCCTTGGCGCATT
>DBME01000254.1 GCA_002298155.1 Holophagaceae bacterium UBA706
GGCGACTTTTTCCTGACCTGGGAGAAGTCTGACGATGAGATCGAGGCCGTCTTTACTGTGGCCGACGCTCTGCGCTATATGCGTGAGAACAATATCTCCACCAAGATTTTTGAGAGCGGCCTCGGCATCAGCCTCTTCCGCGACAACTCCACCCGTACCCGTTTCTCCTTCGCCTCCGCCTGCAACCTGCTGGGCCTTGAGGTTCAGGATCTGGACGAGGGCAAGAGCCAGATCGCCCATGGTGAGACCGTTCGCGAAACTGCCAACATGGTCTCCTTCATGGCTGACGTCATCGGCATCCGTGACGACATGTACATCGGCAAGGGCAACACCTATATGCACGAATTTATGGACGCCGTGACCGAGGGCAACAAGGACGGCGTTCTGGAGCAGAAGCCCACCCTGGTAAACCTCCAGTGCGACATCGACCACCCCACCCAGTCCCTGGCCGACCTGGCCTGGCTGCGCCAGCACTTCGGCAGCCTCGAGAACCTCAAGGGCAAGAAGCTGGCCATGACCTGGGCCTACTCCCCCAGCTACGGCAAGCCCCTGTCCGTGCCCCAGGGCATCATCGGCCTCATGTCCCGCTTCGGCATGGACGTGCGCCTGGCCTATCCCGAGGGCTACGGCCTCATCGGCGACGTGGTCGACCTCGCCGGCAAGCAGGCCTCCAAGTCCGGCGGCAAGTTCACCGTCACCAACAGCATGGAAGAGGCCTTCGACGGCGCCGACATCGTCTACCCCAAGAGCTGGGCTCCCTACCACGTCATGGAGCGCCGCACCGAGATGCTCAAGAAGTCCGACAAGGAAGGCCTGCGCGAGCTCGAGAAGGAGTGCCTGGCCAACAACGCCAAGTACACGAACTGGGAGTGCACCCGCTCCATGATGGACCGCACGGCCGACAAGAAGGCCCTCTACATGCACTGCCTGCCCGCCGACATCACCGACGTGAGCTGCAAGGCCGGTGAAGTGTCCGCCGACGTCTTCGAGCAGTACCGCATCCCCACCTACCACGAAGCCAGCTACAAGCCCTTCATCATCAGCGCCCTGATGTTCCTCACCCGCCTGAAGGACCCCGGCGCCAAGCTCGAGACGATCATCCGTCGCGCGCAGAGCCTCAGCCTCTAGGCGGAAGGGAGAAACCATGTCCAGAATCGTCAAGTCCTTCAACGAGGAAGTCGTCCTCCGCACCGCCAAACGCTGCAAGGAACGGGGCATCATCATCCCCACCTTCCACCAGATGCGCCATCCCGAGACCGCCCCTGACTCCGTCAAGGCCCGGCTCAAGAACGTCGGCCTGTGGGACGTGGATCCCGCGAACCTCTTCCGCATCACCTGGAAGAACGACCCCGAGACCGGCCTGTTCGGCGGCCCCAACCACTTGGAGATCCCCCGGGAGATCACCGGCGTGAAGGCCCGCATCATCGGCCTGGTCGGCAAGTACTTCCCCACCGGCGCCCACAAGGTCGGCGCCGCCTTCGCGTGCCTCGTGCCCCGCCTCGTCAGCGGCGAGTTCGATCCCGACGTGCACAAGGCCGTGTGGCCCTCCACGGGCAACTACTGCCGCGGCGGCGCCTTCGACTCCGCCGTGCTGGGCTGCACCGCCGTGGCCATCCTGCCCGAGAACATGAGCAAGGAGCGCTTCACCTGGCTGGCCGAGATCGGCTCCGAAGTGATCGCCACGCCCGGCTGCGAGAGCAACGTCAAGGAGATCTACGACAAGTGCTGGGAGCTGAAGAACGATCCCAAGCACATGATCTTCAATCAGTTCGAGGAGTTCGGGAACCCCGTGTGGCACTACAACGTCACGGGCCCGGCCATCGAAGAGGTCTTCAACAGCATCAAGACCCCCAGCACCCGTCTCGCCGCCTATGCCAGCGCCACCGGCAGCGCCGGCACCATCGCCGCGGGCGACTACCTCAAGGCCCACCACCCCGGCGCCAAGGTCATCGCCACGGAAGCCTTGCAGTGCCCCACGCTGCTCATGAACGGCTTCGGCGACCACCGCATCGAGGGCATCGGCGACAAGCACGTGCCCTGGGTCCACAATGTCCGCAACACGGACGCCGTGGCGGCCATCGACGACGAGGATTGCATGCGCATCCTCCGGCTCTTCAATGAGCCCGAGGGCAAGGCCTACCTGGCCGGCCTGGGCATCGCCCAGGACGTCATCGTCAAGCTCGGCCTGCTGGGCATCAGCGGCGTCTGCAACATGCTGGCCGCCATCAAGGCCGCCAAGTACTGGGAGCTGGACGAGAACGACGTGATCTTCACCATCTTCACGGACAGCGTGGAGATGTACCGTTCCCGCCTGGAAGAGCAGACGGCTGAGCACGGCGCCTTCACGGCCGTCAACGCCGCCACCGCCCATGTGGGCAGCCTCGAGCGCCAGGCCGTGGACAACTTCAAGGAGCTCACGTTCCCCGAGCGCAAGGCCATCCACAACCTGAAGTACTACACGTGGGTCGAACAGCAGGGCAAGACCTACGAGGAGATCTGCGCCCAGTGGGATCCCGAATACTGGCGCCAGCTCTTCACCGAGGAAGCGGGAGCCTTCGACAAGCTCATCGAGCAGTTCAACCAGGCCGTGGCCCGGGCCTGATCCCTGACCACGAATGACCGGTGACGGCCGGTGATAGGTGATATCATCACCGCCCATCACCGGCCCTTTCTCCAATCCAGTCCACGGAAACCCCCATGTCCACCCGAATCCTCATCCACGGCGGGCCCATCATCACCTTCGGCGCCGACTGCCGGGTGCTCGAAGGCCAGGCCGTGCTCATCGAAGACGGCCGCATCGCCCGCATCGCCCCCCGGGAAGCCATCCCAGGCCCCTTCGACCACGTCCTGGACGCCGCCGGCAAGGTGGTGATGCCCGGGCTGGTGAACGCCCACATGCACTTCTACTCGACCCTCGTGCGAGGCCTGGGCAAGGCCGCACCCAGCAAGGACTTCCAGGAGGTCCTGGACAACCTCTGGTGGCGCCTGGACCGCAAGCTCAGCCTGGACGACGTGGAGGTGAGCGCCGAGGTGGTCCTCGCCGACGCCGTGCGCAAGGGCACCACCACCCTGGTGGACCACCACGCCAGCCCCTTCGCGGCCCGGGGCTCCCTGGACCGCATCGCTTCCGCGGTCCACCGCAGCGGCGTGCGCGCCTGCCTCTGCTACGAAGTGTCGGACCGCGACGGCCAGGCCATCACGGACGACGGCCTGGAGGAGAACGCCGCCTTCGCCCGGCGCTGCGCCGGCGGGCAGGATCCCTTCCTGCGCGCCCTCTTCGGCCTGCACGCGGCCTTCACCCTCACGGACGCCACCCTGGACCGCGCCGCGGCCATGGGCCGGGACCTGGGCGTGGGCTTCCACGTCCACGTCGCGGAAGCGGCTTCCGACGTGAAATTCAACCTGGACCACCACGGGCTCACCTCCGTGGCGCGCCTCCAGGCCCACGGGATCCTGGGCCCCGGCTCCATCGCCGCCCATGCCGTGCACACCACGGCCGCCGACCAGGACATCCTTGCGGCCACCGGCACGTTCGTGGCCCACAATCCCCAGTCCAACCTCAACAACGCGGTGGGCATCGCCGACGTGCTCGGCCTGTGCGCCCGCGGCGTGAAGGTGGGCCTGGGCACGGACGCCATGACCGTCAACATGCTCGAGGAGGTGCGGGTGGCCATGTGGGCCCAGCACCTGCGCCAGGACAACCCCACCTGCGGGTTCATGGAGATCGCGGGAGCCCTGGTGGCCCGCAACCCCGAGCTTGCCTCGGCGCTCTGGGGCTTCCCCCTGGGCACCCTGGAGGAAGGCGCGGCCGCGGACATCATCCTGGTGGACTACCACGCCCCCACCCCTCTGGATTCCACCACCGTCCTGGGCCATCTGGTCTTCGGCATCAGCCAGGCGACCGTGGACACCACCATCTGCGCCGGCCGGATCCTCATGGAGGGCAAGGTGCTCCGCAACGGCCTCGACGAGGCGGCCCTGGCCGCCCGCAGCCGGGAGCTCGCCGTGCGCCTCTGGGACCGGTTCTGAGGCCGGCCGTGCGGGGTTTCGCCGAGCTCGCCGCCGCCATCGGGTCCCAGGAGGGCCCGGCGGCGCTGGCGACCCTGGTGCGGGCCCGGGGCAGCTCGTACCGCAGGCCCGGCGCGCGCATGGTCTTCCGCCCCGGAGGCGTCCAGACCGGCTCCATCAGTGCCGGGTGCATGGAGACGGACGTCAAGGAGCGGGTGGCCGAGGTCCTGGCGGAGCGCCGGCCGGAAGTGGTGGCCTTCGAGATGGGCAGCGACCTAGACCTGGTCTGGGGCACCGGCATGGGTTGCCAGGGCCGGGCGGATGTCCTGCTGGAGGCCGTGGATCCCGGCGCCCTGCCCTCTTGGCTGGACGCCTGCGTCCGCCTGGAGGCGCAGCGTCGCACGGGTGTCCTGGCTACCGTCTTCGCCGTGCGGGGAGATTCGCGCGCCAAGCGGGGTGATCGCTTTCTACGCGCCGGGGGCAAGGATCTTCTGCCCATGCCCGACCACCTGGCCGGTCCCCTGGGCGACGTCATGGCCTCCACCCTGGCCGGCGGTGCCGCCGCCAACCTCACCTTGGCCGTGGAGGACTGGGAGTGCGACCTGCTGGTGGAACCCCTGGTGCCGCCCGTGGCCCTCTGGGTCTTCGGGGCCGGGGAGCATGCCCGGCCCATCTTCCGCATCGCCCGGGAGCTGGGCTGGTTCCTCGGCCTAGCCGACCACCGCCCCGCCCTGGCCACGGCGGAGCGGTTCCCCGAGGCGGACCGCATCGTCATCGGGCATCCGCCCGTCTCGCTGGAATCCATCCCCTTCGACGGACGCACGGCGGCCCTGGTGGTGAGCCATGTGTTCGAGGCGGACAAGGCCGCCATGACCGCTCTTCTGGCTGCTCCCCTGGGCTACCTGGGTCTGCAAGGCAACCGCAAGCGCAGCGAACGCATCCTCCGGGAGATCCAGGAGGAGAACGGCGCCCCCTCGGCCCGGGCGCTGGCGACGCTCCACTACCCCGCCGGGCTCGACCTCGGCGCGGAAGCCCCCGAACTCATCGCCCTCTCCATGGTCGCCGAAATCCAGGCGGTCCTGGCAGGACGCCCAGGCACGCCCCTGAGGGACCGCAAGGGCTCGATCCACTGAACCTATTCAGACCTTCCGGTGCGCCCGGAAGCCGCCGGGCTTCATGGGAAGCCAGTGGTCCACGAACAGCGGCTGGGCCACCTTGTCGGCCGCCTTGAGGCGGTGCAGGGTCCCGGAGTGGTCCTTGCTGGCCGCCACGATGGCGAAGGCATGGGCCAAGGCCGCGAAGGTTGTGACGCTGCAGCTGAAGAGCAGGTCCTCGCTGGGCACGGGGATGAGGATGTCGGCATAGGGCGCCAGGGGCGAATCGGGGCGGTCGGAGAAGGCCAGCACGGGCACTCCCGACTCCTTGGCGAAGATGGCGCTGTCGATGGTCTCCCGGCTGTAGGGCGCGAAGCTCAGCACCAGCATGAGATCGTCTTCGCCGAGGTTGGCCACCTGGTTCGAGAAGTCCGAGGGGATGGCGGCGATGCAGGGCATGCCGGCCTGGGTCAGGTAGAACGCCAGGATCAGGCCCATCACGTGGGAAACGCCCCGGCCCAGGATGACCCGGTGCCGCGCCTGGGTGATCAGCCCCACCGCGGCCTCGAGGGTCCCGTGGTCCACCATCTGGATCAGGCGGTTGAGGTTTTCACCATCCCGTTTGGCCACTTCGGCCAGCGTCCCGAAAATGTCCGAGGGGGCTTCCAGGAGCTCCAGGTCCGGATCGCCGGACCGGGCGTGGCAGGCCGCCCTCAGGGCGTCCCGGAATTCACTGAAACCCTTGTAGTCGAGGCGCTTGGCGAAGCGCACGACGGTGCCGACGCTGACGTTCGCCCTCTGGGCCATGGACTCGATGCCCCAGAGGGCTCCCAGCAGATGGTCCGACATGAGGACGTCGGCGATGCGCCGCATGGCCTCCGGCAGATCCCGGTAGGCCTCGGCCAGGCGTGATTGGATGGGGGGGTCCTGCGTGATGTCGTTCATTTCGATTGCCAAGTATAGCAGTATGCGGTTCGAACATCGCATCCCCATCACGAGTTATCCTTGTCGAATGCGCTACGCCGCCCTTGCCTCGGGCTCCAAGGGGAACTGCCACGCCTTCTCGCACGGGGGGGACATCCTCCTCGTGGACGCGGGCATCTCCCTCAAGCAGATCCGGCTGAGGCTCGAGGCCTTGGGCTGGGACCCGGGCCAGGTGCGGGCCGTGGCCATCAGCCACGAGCATTCCGACCACATCGGGGCCATCCCGGTCATCCTCCGCCATACCGACTGGGTCATCCTGGCCACGCCCGAAACCCTCGCGGCCGTGCGCGCCATCAAGGGCATCGAGATCCCCGCCGGCCGGTGGATGCCCCTCCAGGCGGGCCGCGCCCTGGCCTGGAACGGCTGGGACATCCTGCCCTTCACCACCCCCCACGACGCGGCCGACCCCGTGGCCTACCGCATCGAGGCCGGGGGCCTCCGGGCCGCGGTGGTGACGGACCTGGGCCAGCCCACGGCCCTGGTGGAGGACCACTGCAGGGCCCTGGACCTCCTGGTGCTGGAGGCCAACCATGACGTTCAGATGCTGCGGGAGGGCGGCTACCCCCCCATGCTCAAGGCCCGAATCCTCAGCCGGGTCGGGCATCTCAGCAACGAGGCCATGGCCGAGCTCCTTGGCAGGGTCCTGGGGCCCGCCCTGCGCACCCTGGTCCTGGCGCACCTCAGCGAACAGAACAACGACCCCGTCCTGGCCCGCCTCGCGGCGGAAGGGATCCTCCAGGGATCCGGCGCCACCCTCCTGGTGGCGAGCCAGGGGGAACCCCTCCTTGTTGCGGCCCCCGGCAATTGAGCAGAGGATGATTCCATGACTCCCAGAAACCTTCTTTCCCGAACGGCCCTCGCCCTCTGCGCAGCCATGCTCCCCCTGGCCGCCCAGACGCCCCTCTTCAACGACGGCACCGCCTTCGGCGGGTCGAAGGTCTTCTCCGAAGGCCTCAACCCCCTGGGCAATCCGGCCCGTTTCGACCGGTCGCCCTCGGGCTGGTACCTTTCCTACGTGGACGGGGACCAGCGGGCCAAGGACAACGCCTCCATCCTCGAGGACACCCTGTCCACCGACGCCGCCACCACCGGCGCCGCCCTGAAGCGCCTGGCGGAGAATCCCTGGGCCATCCGCATCCGGGCCTACGGCATCACCGGCGTCAAGGACTCCGCCAGCTTCGGCTACACCCGCGAGGAGTACCGCAGCGAATACGCCCACGTGGACCTGGCGAACCTCGGGGCCAACCTGCCCCTCAACCAGAGCCAGCTTGACGGGCGCCGGGTCGTGGTGGACCGCGTGCACTTCGGCGGCGGCGCCCTGGCCTCGGGCACGGCCGCGGGCTTCAACGTGCGCCTCGAGCGCTGGTCGATGGGTGTCGTGGCGCCCTACCTGGCCGTGAACCCGGACAGCACCCTCCCGCCGCCGGTGCCGGGAGCCTTCCCCTTCCCCTATTCCGCCAACGACTATGTCATGCGGTTCTCCACCACCACTGCCAGGACGCTCACGTACGCCCTGGACGCCGGGTTCACGACGGAACTGGCCGAAGGGCTCCGCGTCGGGGCCATGGTCGACCAGATCAACGCCAAGCGCCTCTGGGACGTGAACATGAAGCCGAGGATCCGGGCCTCCCTCCAGATCGACCTGGGCCCCTCCACCCAGCTCACGGCCGAGACCGACCTCAACGCCGTCCAGCGCATGCCCTTCCCCGTGAACCAGAAGTCCAGCGCCGCCTCCCTCCGCTACCAGGTGAGCCAGGCCGTCGTCTTCCTCCTGGGCGCCGAGCGCCGCAAGATCGAGGATTCCAGCACGACGGTCGCCGGGGTCACCCTGCAGCTCCGGACCCCTTCCCTGCTGGTGTCCTTCGGCTTCCAGGCCGGACAGGACCGCCCCTTGAAGGGCCTCGCCCTGATGGTGAATTGATGATGCAAACCATGAGAAGGGCCGCCCTTGCGGCCCTGGCCTGCCTTACCCTCTCCGCCCAGCCCTCCCTCAAGGAGGTCGTGGAGCGGTTCGACGCCGCCCAGGCCAAGGTGACCACCCTCCAGGCCCCCTTCAACCTGACCATCCGCAGGGCCCTCCTCAAGACCCCGACGGTCACCAAGGGAACCATCTACCTGAAAGAAACGGACTTCGTCCATTTCACCTTCGCCCCTCCCGAAGACCTCATCATCCACATCACCCCCAAGGCCCTGGAATCCTTCAGCCCGGCCGAAGGCGTCGGCGAGCGCATGAAGATCGGCATCATCCACAATGCCAACCGCAAGTTCCTGGGGCTCGGCCAGAAGCTGAGCTACCTCTCGGACTATTTCCGCATCACGGTGGGCGAGGCCAAGGATGTGCCCGGAACCCTCCTGCTGACCCTCGACCCGCGCAGCCTGGCCGTGAAGAAGCGCATGCAGGTGGTGCTGATCTGGGTGGACAAGGAGACCTACCTGCCCCGCCAGGTGAACTGGGTGGAGCGGGGCGGCGATTCCTGGCTCCTGGAACTGGGGGCCCTGACCACGAACCAGCCCCTGCCGGCCAGCGTCTCCGGGTTCAAACTGCCCCCCGGGATCCCCGTGAAGGATGAGTTCAGCTTTTTCGCGACCAGAAGGAAGTAGAATTGGCTTTGGCTCATTTGAGGGATTCATGATCGTTGTCTGTCCATCCTGCGCATCCCGTTTCCAGTACGGGGACGAGCGTTTCCAGGGAGCTGTCTCCAAGCACTTCCGCTGCCCCAAGTGCGGCCATACCTTCGAGGTGATGAACCCGGCGGTGGCCGTTGAAATGCTTCCGCCCCCCCTGCCCCCC
>DBME01000065.1:0-3164 GCA_002298155.1 Holophagaceae bacterium UBA706
CGTCACCGGCACCAACGGCAAGAGCACCACCACCGACCTCACCGCGCATCTCCTCCACGCCTCGGGCATCCCCACACGGGCCTGCGGGAACCTGGGCATCCCCCTGGTGGAGGCCCTGGAGGGGGCCGGGCCGGGAACCCGGTTCGCCCTGGAATGCTCCAGCTACCAGCTGGAGACGGTGGTGGACTTCCACGCCGAGGCCGCCGCCGCCCTGAACCTCACCCCCGATCATCTGGCCCGCCACGGGACCATGGAGGACTACCGCGCCGCCAAAGTGCGGATCTTCGGGCACCAGACGCCGCTCGACCTGCGCCTGACGCCCCTGGCCGACCCCGCCTTCGAGGCCATCGCCCCAGGCCGCGGGCTCAGCGCGCGCTTCGGCTGGGAATGCCCGGACGGGCCCGGCGCCTGGTGCGACGAGCACGGCACCCTCTGGCTCAAGGACGATCACGGGGAGCATCCGCTGGTCCACCGCGACCAGCTCCGGATTCCCGGGGACCACAACGTGGAGAACGCCCTGGCCGCGGCGGTGCTGGCCGGTCACGGGGGCGCGGAGCTGGACGGGATCAAGGAGGGCCTGCGGACCTACCCGGGCCTGGCCCACCGCATCGCCTTTTGCGGCGAACGCGGCGAGGTGAAGGCCTACAACGATTCCAAGGGCACCAACGTGGACGCCACCCTCATCGCCGTGCGGGCCCTGCCGGGCCCCCTGGTGCTGCTCCTGGGAGGCCAGGACAAGGGCACCAGCTACACGCCCCTGCGCGAAGCGCTGGAGGGAAAGCTGCGCAGCCTCGTGTTCCTCGGCGAGGCGATCCCCCAGCTAGAGCGGGACCTGGGCGACCTGCCGCACGTGACGGTGCAGCCCTTCGACGAGGCCGTGGCCGCGGCCCTGGGGCTGGCCCGCGCCGGCGACCAGGTGCTCCTGAGCCCGGCCTGCGCGAGCTTCGACCAGTTCCGCAACTTCGAGGAGCGGGGTGACCGCTTCGAGGCGCTGGTGCGCGACTGGTGCGGGAAGTAGGGGGCCGCATGGACGTCGAGGATCCCGTCCCGGCCCTGCGCTACCACTTCCTGGCCCGGCCCGATCCGCTCCAGGGGCGGGTCCTCGTGGTGGATGTCCTCCGCCAGCGTCTGGGTCTCCTGGAGGACGGCAGGCTGGTGTGCGAATACCCCGTCTCCACCGCCTCGGCCGGCGTGGGCGGCCAGGACGGTTCCTGGCGCACGCCCCCGGGCTGGCACCGGATCCACCGGCGCATCGGCGACGGGGCCCCGGCGGGCACGGTCTTCCGGGGGAGGGTGGCCACGGGCGCCTCCTGGGACGGGAAAGCCACGGATGAGGACCTGATCTTGGCGCGCATCCTCACCCTGGACGGGCAGGAGCCCGGGATCAACCAGGGTCCGGGGGTGGATTCCCTGGCGCGGTGGATCTACATCCATGGCACNNGGACTGCCGGTGTCCCACGGCTGCGTGCGCATGGCCTGCGCCGACGTCATCGACCTCTTCGGGCGCGTGGCCGAGGGGGACCGGGTGCTCATCGCGGACCGGCCCCTGGGCCGCATCCACTTCGCGGGCGTCGGGGGCAGCGGCATGAGCGCCCTTGCCCAGTACGCCGTGCGACAGGGTGGTCCCGTCAGCGGCAGCGACCGCGGGTTCGACCAGGGCCGCTTCGGCCGGGGCAGGGCCCTGCTGGAGGCCGCGGGGGTGGCCGTGCTGCCGCAGGACGGTTCAGGCGTGGCCGGCGACTGCGAGGCCGTGGTCTATTCCACCGCGGTGGAGGACCAGGTGCCCGACATCCGGGAGGCCCGCGGGCTCGGCGTGCCCCTGCTGCACCGGTCCGAACTGCTGGCGCACTACGTGGGCCGCAGGCGCACCCTGGCCATCACCGGGACCAGCGGCAAGTCCACGGCCGTGGCCATGGCCTTCGAGATCCTCCGGGGCGCGGGCCGCGATCCCTCCGTGATCACCGGCGGCGACCTCCTGGCCCTGCAGGACGAGGGGCTCTGGGGCAACGCCTGGGCCGGGGGATCGGACCTCCTGGTGATCGAGGCCGACGAGAGCGACGGCTCCCTCGTGCACTACCGCCCCGCGGTGGGCGTCGTCATGAACCTCCAGAAGGACCACAAGGAGATGGACGTCGTGGCGGAGATGTTCAGGACCTTCCGGGCACGCACCCGGGAGGCCTTCTGCCTCGGGGACGCGCCCAACCTTGCCGACCTGGCCGGCGGCGCGACGGTCTTCGGGCCCGGCCCTTCCGCGGAGCTCCGCTGCGAGGAGGTTTCCGAAACCGCCGCGGGCAGTTCCTTCTCCGTGCGGGGAACCGCCTTCCTGCTTCCCGTGCCCGGCCTCCACAACGTCGAGAACGCCATGGCCGCCATCGCGGGCTGCCTGGCCCTGGGCGTTCCCCTGGGCGATATGGTCGCGCCCCTGGCCCGCTTCCGCGGGGTGGCCAGGCGCTTCCAGCGCCTGGGCTCCGCCAGGGGCGTCGAGGTGGTGGACGATTTCGGCCACAACCCCGCCAAGGTGGCGGCCTCCCTGCGCACCGCCGCGGCGCGCAGCCGGCGCGTGCTCGCCGTCTTCCAGCCCCACGGGTACGGCCCCCTGCGCTTCCTCCGGCAGGAGTTCGTGGAGGCCTTCGCCGAGGGGCTGCGCGGCCAGGACCGCCTCTGGCTGCTGGACGTCTTCTACGCCGGCGGAACCGTCACGCGCGACATCTCCTCCGGCGACGTGGTGGAGGATATCCGGGCCCGCGGTGCCGCGGCCTTCCTGGCGCCTTCCCGCGAAGCCCTCGTGGAGGCCCTGGCGGCGGAGGCCCAGGAAGGGGACCTCATCCTGGTGATGGGCGCCCGCGACCCATCCCTTACGGAACTGGCGGCCAGCATCCTGGCGAGGCTATAGCTCCTTGCCCAGCACGTCCCGGATCAGGCTCTTCAGTTCCTTGAGCCGGTAGGGCTTCTGCACGAAGGCCTCCGGCTGGGTGCCTTCCAGGGCCTGGCGGTCGTAGCCGCTGCTCAGGATGACGGGCACGCCGGGGTGCAGGGCACGCATGCTCTTGAAGGCGGTGGCGCCGTCCATGCGCGGCATCGTCAGGTCCATGATCACCAGGGCGAGGTTCGTCCCCTCGGCCTGGAAGCGTTCCATCGCCTCCACGCCGTCCTTGGCCTGGATG
>DBME01000065.1:3179-9206 GCA_002298155.1 Holophagaceae bacterium UBA706
TCGTCCACCAGGAGGACCTTGCCGGAGAAGGCCGCGGTGGAATCCTGCGAGACGCCGGGCCTCGGGGCCGCCGGTTTCGGGGTGGCGGGGAAGCAGATCTGGAAAAGGGTGCCGGCCCCTTCCCGGGTCCGGATGTTGATGCCGGCCCGGTGGCCCTTGAGGATGCCCATCATGGCCGAAAGGCCGAGGCCGCGGCCCTGGACCTTGGTGGTGAAGAAGGGGTCGAATATCCTGGCCAGCACCTCCTGGCTGATGCCGCAGCCCGTATCCTCCACCTCAAGGATGGCGTAGAGGCCCGGCTCCAGGGCCTGGGCGGGGAAGGCCGCACGGAGGGTCTCGCGGTCCAGGGTCTCGACGGTCGTGCTCAGGCGGATGACGCCCTCGGTGTCCCCCAGGGCATCGGAGGCGTTGGTGACCAGATTCATGATCACCTGCTGGATCTGGGCGGCGTCGCCTTCGATGGCAGGCAGGTCCGGGGCCAGCTGCACGCGCAGGTCGGCCTTCTTCGTGACCGTGACCTTGAGCAGGTGGACCATTTCCGTGATGAGGGTGTTCAGGCACTGGGGCTTGACCGAGAAGCGCCCCTTGCCGGAATAGGCGAGCATCTGGCGGGTGAGTTCCGAGGCCTTGAGGACGATGTTCTCCACCGCCTCCAGGTGGGGGATGGCCGGGGAGGTCTCGGGCAGCTTGAGCTGCGCCAGGTTGAGGTTCCCCATGACGGCGGTCAGGAGGTTGTTGAAGTCGTGGGCGATGCCCCCGGCCAGGACGCCCAGGCTCTCGAGCTTCTGGGTCTGGCGCAGGGCGGCCTCCATTCGGTGCTGCTCCGTGGTGTTCCTGGAACTGCCCACGATGCGGCACACCCGGCCCGTGTCGTCCTGGATGGGCACGAGGGTCGTGGTCAGGTGCCGGATGGTCCCGTCGAGGGCGGGCAGCGTCTCCTCGAAGATCAATGGCCTGCGCGCCTCGATGGTCTGCAGGTTGTGGCTGGTGAACATCCCGGCCACGGTCGGAGGGCAGAACGCGTCGAAGGGCTTGCCGGCGGCATCGGCGGAACTCGTGCCCATGATCCTCTCCGCGGCGGGATTCATGCCTTCGAGGAGCATCCGGCCCTCGAGGTCGATGCGGATCCAGAACAGGGCGTCGGGCGTGTTGAGCTGGAACGCCTGGAACCGGTCCTCGCTCTCCCGGATCCGCTCCTCCTGGCGGCGGCGTTCGGTCTCGTCCAGGGCGATGAGGATCACGCCACCCACCGAACTGCCCTCGGTCATCGGGCCGAGGATGGTCCGGTACCACCGCCGTTCGCGGTCGGGGCCCCAGCCCCAGCCCTCGTAGGTCTCCTGGGCGGACCCTCCGAGGATGCGCTCCAGGCTTCGCGTGGCCGCGGGCCGGACCTCCTCGTCCAGGCCATCACGGAAGTCGGTGCCGATGACCTCTTCCATGCGGAAGCCCGGAGCCAGGCGGTTCAGGAAGAGGAAATGACCGTTTCTGTCCAGGAGGGCGATGAAGGCCGGGACATTGGCGGTGATCCCCGCGATGAGGTCCGTAAGGTTGCCGACGGCCTGCTGGGCCTCCACCTGGACCGTGATGTCCCGGGTGACGGTGAGCAGGCACGGCACCCCTTCCAGGGACACCATGCGCCCCGACATGAGGCCCTTCAGGATCGTCCCGTTCTTGCGGCGGAAATGGAAGAGCGCCCCGTCGAATTCGCCCTTCTCCCGGAGAAGGGTGGTCATCTTGCGCCGCTCCTCGGGATCGGCCCAGATGTCGAGTTCGATGGAGGTGCGGCCGATGACCTCGTCCCGCTTCCAGCCCATGAGGCGCTCGAAGCCGGCACTCACCTCCATGTAGTTGCCGTCGTCCAGGCGGGTGAGGTTGATGGCGTCCGGGCTGGCGTTGAAGGCCAGGGCATAGCGGGATTCGCTCCTGCGCAGGGCGGCCTCGGAGGCCTTGAGGGCGGTCGTGTCCCGGATGTGGAAGAACCGGCAGTCCTCGCCATCCCGCGCGATGCGGACCTGGGAGATCTCGACCGGAATCCGGGTTCCCTCGGGTCCCTCCAGGAAGGTTTCCAGGACCGGCAGCTTCAAGGCGCCCCAGGGCTGGCCGGGCTGGAGGGCCTGGAGGTCCTGCCCCAGGAGGTCCCCAAACTCGTGCCCAAGGAGTGAGCAGGCGGAATGATTGGCGTAGAAGATGTGGAGGTCAGGCGTGACGCCCAGCACGGCATCGGGGGATCGGTCCAGGCATTCCACGAGCACGCGGGGATCCACCGCCTGGGTTGGGGCGGGGGGGAGGACGCTGGATGGACCTTTGTGCTTTTGGGACATGGCCGCCGGGGCGCGATGGGAATTAAAAAACTATAAATGAATTTTGGCGAAACCCTGGCAAAAAGCATGGCGGCTTATCGAGGGGTGAGTCCATGGGGGAAGAAAAGGTGGGGTGGGAGGGCCCTCCGGTGAAGAGGGGCGCGGGACCTGATTGAAATGTTCATCTCAGCCCCGCTCCAGGCCACCCCGTGCCAAGGCTTCTTTCGCTCACGGATGGATTGATCGCAACGGTAATTTCCAATAGCAACCCTTGTATTCAAGAGTCACTTTCGCGTTCGCTCGGGCGCCTTTTGCGAGGCTCCGGAGGGGCTAAGCGTAGTAAGTGGCGTTTTCTTAACACCCTTTCGACGCGGGGCTGGGTGGCACTCCGTGCGCCAGGCATCGGGAAGGCTGAATAAGATGCCCGGTGGCGGAGGGGGACGAAGGATTTTTTTACAAGCGCGGAACGGGGCAGGGGAGCGGATCGGAGTCAGGTTGGCCTTGCCGGAAAACAATAAATAAATAATTTCTAGGACATGGTCCGCCCCTCCCTTTCCCGCCTCCTTCCCCTCCTGGTCATAAGTGCTCGCTTGATCGCTTGCCCTACCGTAACGGACGCCCCGCCGTGCCGGACGCCCGGAAGCACCTCCGTCACCATTCCCGATGCGGCCCTTTCCCGGGTCCCCGGGGATGCCTCCGCCACCATCCCCGATGCCCCCGAGCCGCCCATCGCCAGGCCGCGGGCTCCCGTGGACGCGCAAGTGGATCCCCTGGATTCATCGTCGGAGGGATCGGACTTCAGCTCCGGTCGCCCACGGACAGCACCAGCACGGCGACGATGACCAGGACGCCTCCGGCCAGCTGAAGCCTCTGGAGGTGCTCGTTGAGGAGCAGGGCGCCCATGAGGGCCGTGGCCACCGGTTCCACCGTGCAGGCGATGGAGGCCTGGGTGGCGCTGATGCGGGAGAGGCCCGCCATGACCAGCACGGTGGGGACCACCGTGCCCAGCACCGCCAGTCCCAGGATGCTGGGCCAGGCGGAAAGCGCCGCCGTGAGGTGGAGACCGCCCAGCGCCGGGCCCAGGGCCAGGTACAGCAGGGCGGCGAAGGTCGTGATCCACAGGGTGACCACCGGCGCCGGAAGGCCCCGCTGCATCCGGGACCCCAGGAACATGTAGACCGCGTACCCCAGGGAGCTGGCCAGCCCCAGGGCGACCCCCAGGGGATCGAGCCGGTGCGCCGGGAAGCCGATGGCCATGGCGGTTCCGGCCAGGGCGAGCCCCAGGGCCAGCACACCGCCACGGCCTGGGCGCTCGCCCCGCAGGAACCAGCTGAGGAGCATCACCCAGGCGGGATAGAGGTAGAGCAGCAGGGCGGTGAGCGCCACGGGGATCCGGCGGCTCGAGACGAAGAAGAGCCCGGCCTCCATGACGAAGAGCGCGCCCATGAGGGCCAGGCCCGCGAGCCTGCGCCCTTCCACGCGCACGCGGCCCCGGGTGGGGACCCAGGCCCACAGCAGGAGGGCGGCCAAACCGAAGCGCAGGGTCAGCGCCGTGGTCACGTCCACGTGCCGTTGGGCGGTGAAACGGTTGAAGATGCCGATGGTGGCGAAACTGCAGCCGGCCAGGACGACCAGGAGGATTCCGCCCGCCCTCGTGCGCGTGGCGGTGGTCACCTGGAGCCGCGCATGACCAGCAGGCCTTCCACGGTGGGGATGTCCGCGGGGACGTCCACGCCCAGGCTCAGGTGGGGCGTGCGCGCTACGCCGATGGCCATGCCGGCGGCGAGGGCCCTCAGCTGCTCAAGCATCTCCATCTTCTCGAGGGGATGGGGGGGCAGCGCGGTGAAGGCGGCGAGGGCTTCGGGCCGGTAGCCGTAGATGCCTAGGTGGCGCAGGTAGGTCTCCAGGTGCTGGGGGCTGAGCCAGGGCCTGAAATCCGCCAGGAAGAGAGTGCTGTTCCTCAGGTAGGGGATGGGGCTGCGGCTGAAGTAGAGGGCCCGGCTCCGGTCGTCCAGCACCACCTTCACGTTGTTGGGGTTGAAGAGTTCCTCGGCGGAAGCGAAGGGGCAGGCGGCGGTGGCCATGGGCAGCGACGGATCCTGGGCCAGGAGCGCCACCACGCCCGCGATGGTGGCGGGATGCATGGCGGGCTCATCACCCTGGATGTTCAGCACCACGTCGAAGGTCTCGCCCAGGGCGGCATAGGCCGCGGCCACCCGGTCCGTGCCCGAAGGCAGGGCGGGGTCGGTCATGACGATGCGCCCGCCGAAGCCCTCCACGGTGGCCGCGATGCGTGCATCATCGGTGGCCACCACCACCTCGTCGACGCCCGGCGCGTCCCGGGCGGCCTCCCACACCCACTGGATCATGGGCCGGCCCGAGATGAGGGCCAGGGGCTTGCCGGGAAACCTGGACGCCTGGAAACGGGAAGGGAGGACTGCGAGGGTGCGCATGAATGGCCTTTCAGGATCGGTTTGATCATAGCAAGGCCGAGGCGCCATGGGCCTTTTGGGCTATCCGCCCCGGACGGTGGAACTCCTGCGTGGAAAATTCCCGGCGGATCCCCCACAATCAAGGGTTTGGTTTGCTTGAATTCTTCCCGGAGGTTCCATTGACTCGACGCTTCGCCATTCCCGTGGGCATCACCGCGACCGGCCAGCACTACCCGGACCGCATCGTGACCAATGACGAACTGGCCAAGATGGTCGACACCACGGACGAGTGGATCCTGTCCCGCACCGGCATCCGCGAGCGCCGCTGGGTCGAGCCCGGAACCGGCTCCTCCGACCTGGGCGTCGCCGCCCTGCGCATGGCCCTGGACCGCCGCGGCATCACCGCCGACGACCTGGACGCCATCATCTGCTGCACCGTCACCCCCGACATGTTCTTCCCCTGCACGGCGGCCCTCATCCAGCACAAGATCGGGGCCTCGAACTGCTTCGGTTTCGACATGAATGCGGCCTGCTCGAGCTTCCTGTTCGGCATGACCACGGGCGCCAGCCTCATCGCCGGCGGGACCGTCAAGAAGGTCGCCGTGGTGGGCTGCGACGTCATGACCTCCATCATGGACCCCACGAACCGCAACACCGCCGTGCTCTTCGGCGACGGCGCCGGCGCGGTGATCCTGGAACAGGTCGAGGAGGGCCACGGCATCCTCGACTACGAGCACAGCATCGACGGGTTCGGCGCGCCCTTCCTCTGCATGAAGGCCGGCGGCTCCCTCCGTCCCGCCACGGCGGAGACCGTGGCCAACCGCGAGCACTTCATCCACCAGGACGGCAAGGAAGTCTACAAGAACGCCGTGCGCGAGATGGCCGAAGTGAGCCGGCTCATGCTCGACCGCAACCAGGTCAACCCCAACGACCTCAAGCTGTTCGTGCCCCACCAGGCGAACCTCCGCATCATGGACGCCGCCGCCAAGCGACTTGAACTCCCCACGGACCGCATGGCCAACAACATCTCGATGTACGCGAACACCACGTCCGCGACCCTGCCCACCGCCCTCCACCAGTCCCTGGAAGCCGGCCGGGTCGCCAAGGGCGACCTGATCGTCTTCGCCGCGTTCGGCGCCGGGTTCACCTGGGGCGGCACCCTGATGCGCTGGGCCGTGTGAGGATCATCGCCGGCACCCTCAAGGGACGCCGACTCCAGGCTCCGGATTCCCTCGCGGTCCGCCCCACGGCGGACCGCGCCCGCGAAGCCCTGTTCTCCATCCTCCAGAAGTGGC
>DBME01000064.1 GCA_002298155.1 Holophagaceae bacterium UBA706
GCCGAGGAGCCGAGGATCGCCGAAAAAGAAAAAAAAGGTGCTAGTCCGAGGTTCCGCCTTTGCCCTTCTTGGGATTGAAGTCTTCGAGCATGCGGAACTTCACGCCTTCTACATCTTTGAACTGCCCATCCCTGATGGCCCACAACGCGAAGAGCACGAACCCGGCCGCGAAGGCGATGCCCACGGCGGTGAAGACGATGATGAGGGTCCAGTTGGCGGTTTCCATGGCTTCCCCCTAGTTGGCGACGAGGAACAGGTCGAACTTCCATGCCAGCACCAGCGGCACGAAGAGCATGAGGAAGAAGAATACGATCATCTTCACCAGGAACGGATTCTCCTTGAGGATCTTCCACAGGGAAACAGGGGGCTCCTGGCCGCCGGGCTGGAGGCCGGTAGGTTCGGTGGATTCGGTGGTTTCGGTCATGACGGGCTCCTCACTTCTCCGCCACTTCGCCGAACAGGCCGACGAGGTAGAGGACGCCGAAGAAGAACAGGTAGAAGAGCAGGTAGCGGAGCATCACCACGTAATCCGCGGGACGGGGTTCGGCCTTCTTGGCGGGGGTGGCCATGCTACTCCTCCTCCGGAAGCGGTTTGACGTCGAGGCTGGCCTTGAACTCGGCCAGGGCCTCCAGGAAGGCCGACTTGTCCTTCATGGTCACGAAGAACATGCCCACCTTGCGGCGGTCGGTGGTCTTGCGCAGCTTGGGGTTGCGCTTGCCCTGCAGGCGCTCGCGGATCATGAGGTTGCCGGTGCGGTAGTGGCAGTCCCCGATGGCGCAGCCGCATACGAAGGTGGCGTCGGCGCCCGCGGTGAGGGCGGCCTCCATGAGGGTGGGCTTGACCATCCCCGAGCAGGGGACGATGACGACCTTGGTGTCCGGGTCGTCGAGCAGGGCCTTGTCAGGCCCGAGCATGCGCTCCAGGGGCAGGCTGCGCTCGCATACGAAACCGATGATGGTGCGCTTGGGTTCGGACATTCAGGCTCCCTTCTTCACGAGGGCGAGGAGATCGGCCTCGAGGGTCTTGGAATGAAGCTCAGGCAGTTCGATGGCCTGGAAGGGGCAGGCCCCCACGCAGATGCCGCACTCGCTGCAACGGGCGGCCTGCACCACGGCGATCTGCTTGAACTTGCTGCCGGGGGCCCGTTCCACCATGGTGATGGCCTCGAAGGGGCAATCCAGGCTGCAGAAGGTGCAGCCCGTGCACTTGGCCTCGATGACCTCGGCGATGTTGGCTCGCCGGTCCTTGGGGTAGAAGGGCGCGACGCACAGGAGCAGCGTGGAGCCGCCCAGGATGACCCAGGTCCAGCCCACGCCCAGGTTCTGGATGAGCCAGAAGGGGAACATGTACCAGGCGTCGTAGCGGATGGTGTCCACCAGGGTTCCGATCTGGGCCGGGGCGTCGCTGGCCACGTAGGCGGCCTGGGCCGCGATGCGGGGATCGTTGCCGTACTTGGCCAGGAGCTCGTGGGTGATGTTGATGGCCGGCAGGGTGCCCGCGGCCAGGAGGATGAAGCCCACCAGGAGGAAGTTGGTGGCGCGGCTGGGGGTGACCACCGGCTCCTTGAGGCGGATGAAGTGCATCCATACCAGGAAGAAGATCCCCACCGCGCCGCCGACGTGGAAGAACAGGAAGCGGGTCAGCGTGTAGTCCGTGATGCCCTCGCCGCCCACCAGGAAGGAGGAGAGGGAGGAGCCCACCACCGGTACGGCGTTGAGGAAGTGCTGGGTGGCCACGACGATGTAGTAGGCCCGGGCGTCCCACACGAGGAGGTAGCCGGTGAGGCCCACGAAGAGCACGAAGACCAGGAGCCCGACGCCCGTGACCCAGGGGAGCCAGCGCCAGCTGCGGTGGCGGTCGGTGAAGTACACCCGGAACATGTGGAGCAGGGTGACGATCATCATGGCCGCGGCGCCCCAGCGGTGGATGCCGCGCACCACCGCGCCATAGGGGATGCCGCTGGCGAGGTTGATGGGGTCGCCCGGGGTGGGCAGGGCGGAGATGTAGTTCACGCTGGACCAGGCGCGGTCGAGGGTGGGGATGTAGTACATCCACAGGAGGATGCCCGAGAAGATGAGGAACCAGAACACGTAGAGCGGCAGGGCCCCGTGGAAGTACAGGGGGTTGTGCTCCTGGGTGGTGAGCTGGTTCACCAGCTTCTCGAAGCTGACCGTGAGGCTCTTGGTGAGGCGCAGGAATTTGCGGTACATGTCGTCCCCTACTGGTCCAGGGTGGTGCCCTGCTTGCGCAGGTAGGCGGCGCCCACTTCGGCCAGGGCCGCGACCACGAAGGCCCAGCCCAGCCACTTGATCACGTCGAATTCGCGGAAGGGCTCCGCGTTGGTGGTCTCCAGCCTCAGGGCGGCCGGGACCGGGACCCCCGGCGGGGGACCCACTTCGGTCAGGAGGCTGTGGACGAGGAAATATCCGAAGATCCCGAGACCGGTCAGAAGGAAGATCACACCGAAGATGGGTCGCTTGCGCATGGGCTCACCGGGGGTCATGTTCATCGCGTTTCAGGAAAAAGCGGTCTGACCAGCGATCGAAGAAGGGGCGGGTCCGGCTGAGCCGGCCGCGGGCCTTCTCCTCCGCGTAGACCACCACGGCCAGACTGGCCATGAGCAGGAGGAAGGCGGTCAGGGCGAGGATGATCCCGGCATAGGAGGCGGCGGTGGGGGCGGCCTTGAAGGCGTTCCAGCGGCCGAAGGCGGTGCTGAGCACGCCCACGGCCAGGAGGGTCCCGACCCACTTGCACACCTGGATCTGCCGGAGGGAATGCATGTCAGGCCCCCGCCGTCTTGGGCTTGGCCTTGGCCAGGGCGGCCTGGGCCTGAGCCTCCTTGCCGCGGCCCCAGCGCCCCAGGCCCACGACGATGCCGGAAGCGATGATGCCCAGCCAGGCGATGACGTGGATCACCCAGAGCTCCATGCCCGCGGGCTTGTTGGGGCCCTTGCCGCTGGTGAGCCAGAGGTTCAGGCCGGGGCGGTTCTTCTCCAGCCACTCGTAGGCCATGTCAGGGGTGGCCAGGGGGTTGGCCTGCTGGAGGCGGGCCAGGACCTTGGGCATCTCGGCCTTGCCAAGCACGTTCCACTCGCGGATGTCGCCGAAGTAGTGGTACAGGGTGTTGGCGGACATGGCCACGAGGATGAAGGCCACGAAGAAGAAGTGGAAGGTCTCGTGCCAGCGCTTCTGGTCCCGCCGCATGACGTAGACCCAGTCCTGGATATAGCCGATGAGCAGGAATCCGCCCATGGAGAAGTACCAGAGGGGGGCGTCCCGGTGCAGGTCGGCGATGCCGTTGAGGATGAGGAAGCTGAAGACGATGAAGTAGATGAGGCCGCCGATGCCGATCCAGTTGAAGATCTGGCGCTTGCCCCACTCCCGCTCGGGGCGGCGGTCCAGGAACATGGACGTTAGGACCAGGAAGGGGATGGCCACGGTGAGCACGGTGGCCAGGTAGGGATCCTGGAGCTTGAGGAAGTGATACATGGCCAGGAAGTACCAGTCCGAGAGGATGGGGTTGGGCGTGACTTCCGGGTTGGCGGGGCTGCCCTGGGCCGCGGGGATCATGATGGCGATGGCCAGGATCACCCCGAAGGTGGCGAGCTTGGCCCAGCGGTTGATGTTCATGCGCTTGAAGCCGCGGCGGTAGACCCTCAGCTCGAAGAAGATCATGGGCAGGAAGCTGAGCATGAAGTGGAAGGCGTAGAACCGGGTCACGGTGGCGGGCCCGATGCTGGTGCCCCCCAGGAGGATCTGGGCGGTGGTCTTGCCCTGGTTGGTCCAGTTGATGAGGTTGCCCAGGGGCAGCCAGCTGGGGTTCTGGTCCAGGTAGGTGGGGAAGGTGGCCATGACCTTGGTGGCCCACAGCGCGCGCTGGTTCCAGATGAGCAGGTAGCCCGTGAGGCCCGAATACATCCCGATGATCAGGAGCAGCAGGGCGATGATGAAGCTGAACTCGTTGCCCTGCTTGTACTCGCCGGTGAACCACATACGGTAGACGCGCATGGTCGCCAGGATGATGAAGGCGTCGGCGCCGTACTTGTGGAGGCCGCGCACCAGGGAGCCGATGGGCACCGGGCCCCAACGCCAGTTGTTCTGGATTCGCTCGATGGAATGGTAGGCCTGGTCGGTGACGGGGACGTAGTAGATCATCAGCACCACGCCGCTGACGATCACCAGCATCCACACCCAGTACCACATGCCGCCCAGGGAGTACCAGGGGTTGGACTTGGCCTTCTCCACATGGCCCTCGTCGAAGAGGTCCATCTTGTCCCAGCGTTCCTTGAACCAGGCCAGGAAGGTGGCGGGGGCGCCCAGGAGGCCCCGGATGAGATAGGGAATGGCCTTAACCAACGCCGCCTCCTTCCGTGCCGGTGATGACGATCTGACCGTCCTTGATGTCGAAGGACATGGTGCGGGGGGGCCGTGGGGCCGGGCCCGAGACCACCTTGCCGGGCAGGGGTCCCTGGAGGTTCACCTCGGTCTTGCGGGTGGGGTCGTACACCGAGAGGTGGCAGGGGCATGCGAAGTAGGGGTGGGT
>DBME01000392.1 GCA_002298155.1 Holophagaceae bacterium UBA706
TTGAGCAGGGTGTAGTGCCAGAAGCTGGCCCACCCCTCGTTCATGACCTGGGTCTGCCGCTGGGGGTGGAAGTACTGGGCCACCTTCCGGACGATGCGCACGATCTCGCGCTCCCAGGGCTCCAGCAGCGGCGCGTTCTTCTCGATGAAATAGAGGATGTTCTCCTCGGGTTCCGAGGGGAACCGGTTCTCGGCGGGGGCGTCGGCCTTCTCCGGGACCGCGGGGAGGGTGCGCCAGAGGTCGTTCACCTGGGACTGCCGGTGCTCGAGGCGGTCCCGGTGCCGCTGGCGCTCCTTCTCCAGGGTGAGCCTCGGCGCCCGCCGGAAGCGGTCCACGCCCAGGTTCATGAGGGCGTGGCAGGCGTCCAGGACGCGCTCCACCGCATCCTGGCCATGGCGCTCCTCGCAGGTGGCGATGAAATTGCGCGCGAAGACCAGGTAGTCGATGATCGTCGAGGCGCTGGTCCACTGCCGGAAGAGGTGGTTGCCCTTGAAGAAGGAGTTGTGGCCATAGGCCGCGTGGGCGATGACCAGGGCCTGCATGGGGAGGCTGTTCTCCTCCATGAGGTAGGCGATGCAGGGATCGGAATTGATGACGATCTCGTAGGCCAGGCCCATCTGGCCGCGCTTGTAGCGGCTCTCCACGGCCAGGAACTGCTTGCCGAAGGTCCAGTGGTGGTAGTACACCGGCATGCCCACGGAGGCGTAGGCGTCCATCATCTGCTCGGAGGTGATGATCTCCAGCTGGTGCGGGTAGGTGTCCAGGCCATGGAGCGCGGCGGCGCGGCCGATGGCGGCGTCGTAGGCCTCGATGGCCTCGTGGCTCCATTCGGAGCCGGACGGGAGGGGCTTGGCGGGGTGGCTCATGACCGTTTACGGAAAAGTTCGTGGAACACCGGGTAGATGTCCGAGGAGGCCGTGACCCGGCGGATGGCGAAGGTCTCGGGGTGGTACTCCTGCACCGCCTCATACTCCCGCCAGAGGTTCTGGGGCTTGCCGTCGGAGATCTCCACGTAGGCGAAGTACTGGACCATGGGCACGATCTGCTCCGTGAGCACCTGCTGGCAGATGGAGGAGTCCTCCTGCCAGTTGTCGCCGTCGGAGGCCTGGGCCGCGAAGATGTTCCAGGAACTGCGGCTGTACCGCCGGTTGATGATGTCCACCATGAGCTTCAGGGCCGTGGAGACCACGGTGCCTCCGGATTCCCGGGAGTGGAAGAAGGTCTCCTCGTCCACCTCCTCGGCCACGGTGTGGTGGCGGATGAAGACCACGTCGATGCGCTCGTAGTTGCGCTTGAGAAACAGGTACAGCAGGGTGAAGAAGCGCTTGGCCATGTTCTTCTTGGGCTCGTCCATGGAGCCCGAGACGTCCATGAGGCAGAACATCACGGCCTGGGTGCTGGGCTCGTCCACGCGCACCCGGTTGGTGTAGCGCAGGTCGATGGGGTCCAGGAAGGGGATGGTGCCGGAGCGGCGGCGCAGGGCTTCGAGCTCCACCCGCAGGCGGCGCACCTCCCAGTCCTCCTCCCCGGAGGTCTTCAGGCGGTCCTCGAGTTCGTCCTGCAGCTCGCGGATGCGGCCCATGGCCGGGCCCAGGGAGGCCACCCGCCGTCCTGCGGCGCCCCTCATGGTGCGCACGAAGTTGATGTTGGCGGGCACCCCGGTCTGGGTGAAGCCCGCGCGGACCCAGCGCTGCTCGTCCACGCCGCCCAGCTGGCGCTTCACGAGGTTGGGCAGGGCCAGCTCCTCGAAGAAGATCTCCAGGAACTCGTCCCGGGTGAGGGTGAACACGAAGTCGTCCACGCCCTCCCCCTCGGGGCTGGCCTGGCTGCCCTTGGCGCCGCCGCCAGAACGGGGCCGGTCCACGCGGTCCCCGGTGGTGAAGCTGTCGTTGCCGGGGTGGACCCGGTCCCGGACCCCGCCCCCGCCCAGGCCGAACTGGGGCTCCTTCAGATCCTTTGCCGGTATGCCGATGGTGCGGCCCGCGCCCAGGTCCCGGATGCCGCCCTGGTTGATGGCGTCGGCCACCGCCGTGCGGATCTCCCGGCGGAAGCGCTGGATGAAGCGGCCGCGGTTGACGGAGCTCTTGTTGCGGCTGTCGGAGCGCCGGTCGACGATGCGGGTCATGACGACTTCCGCACCCGCAGGTACCAGTCGCACAGGAGGCGGACCTGCTTTTCCGTGTAGCCCTTGGTGGTCATGCGCTCCACGAAGTCCTGGTGCTTGCGCTGCTCCTCGGCGCTGCCCTTGGTGTTGAAGGAGATCACCGGGAGGAGCTCCTCGCTGCTGGAGAACATCTTCTTCTCGATGACCGTGCGCAGCTTCTCGTACGAGGTCCAGGCGGGGTTCCGGCCGTCGTTGCGGGCCCGGGAGCGCAGGACGAAGTTGACGACCTCGTTGCGGAAGTCCTTGGGGTTGGAGATGCCGGCGGGCTTCTCGATCTTCTCCAGCTCGTCGTTCAGGGCGGAGCGGTCCAGCATCTCGCCGGTGTTGGGGTCGCGGAACTCCTGGTCCTGGATCCAGAAGTCGGCATAGGTGATGTAGCGGTCGAAGATGTTCTGGCCGTACTCCGAATAGGACTCCAGGTAGGCGGTCTGGATCTCCTTGCCGATGAATTCGGCGTACCGGGGCGACAGGTATTCCTTGATGAAGCGCATGTACTGGTCCTCGACCACCGCGGGGAACTGCTCCTGCTCGATCTGCTGTTCCAGCACGTACATCAGGTGCACGGGGTTGGCCGCCACCTCCCGGTGGTCGAAGTTGAACACCCGGGACAGGATCTTGAAGGCGAAGCGGGTGGAGAGGCCGGTCATGCCCTCGTCCACGCCGGCCAGGTCCTGGTACTCCTGGTGGCTCTTGGCCTTGGGGTCGGTGTCCTTGAGGTTCTCGCCGTCGTAGACCCGCATCTTGGAATAGACGTTGGAATGCTCGGGCTCCTTGATGCGGGAGAGCACCGAGAACTGGGCCAGCATCCGCAGCGTGTCCGGCGCGCAGGATGCCTCGGACAGCGAGGAGTTGTCCAGCAGCTTGCGGTAGATCTTCACCTCCTCGGAGACGCGCAGGCAGTAGGGCACCTTGACGATGCAGATGCGGTCCAGGAAGGCCTCGTTGTTGCGGTTGTTCTTGAAGGCCTGCCACTCGGCCTCGTTGGAGTGGGCCAGGATGAGGCCGTCGAAGGGGATGGCGCCGAAGCCCTCGGTGCCCTTGTAGTTGCCTTCCTGGGTGGCGGTGAGCAGGGGGTGGAGGACCTTGATGGGGGCCTTGAACATCTCCACGAATTCCATGATCCCCCGGTTGGCCAGGCACAGGCCGCCGGAGTAGGAGTAGGCGTCCGGGTCGTTCTGGGAGCAGGTCTCCAGCTTGCGGATGTCGATCTTACCGACAAGGGCGGAGATGTCCTGGTTGTTCTCGTCCCCGGGCTCGGTCTTGGCCACGGCCACCTGGGAGAGGATCGACGGGTAGCGCTTGACCACCCGGAAGCGGGTGATGTCGCCGCCGTACTCGTGGAGGCGCTTCACGGCCCAGGGGCTCATCACCGCGGTGAGGCAGCGGGCCGGGATGCCGTAGTCCTCCTCCAGGAGCCGGGCGTCCTCCGCCGGGCTGAAGAGTCCCAGGGGCGACTCGTTCACGGGCGAGCCCTTGATGGCGTAGAAGGGCACCTTCTCCATCAGGGCCTTGAGGCCCTCGGCCAGGGAGGACTTGCCGCCTCCCACGGGGCCCAGGAGGTAGAGGATCTGCTTGCGCTCCTCCAGGCCCTGCGCCGCGTGGCGGAAGTAGGAGACGATGGACTCGATGACCTCCTCGAGGCCGTAGAAGTCCCGGAAGGCCGGGTAGACCCGGATCACCTTGTTGGCGAAGATCCGGGAATACCGTTCCTCCAGGCGGGTGTCCACGAGCTCCGGCTCGCCGATGGCCATGAGCATGCGCTCGGCCACGCTGGCGTGGGCGGAGGGGTCGCGCCTGCAGAGCTCCAGGTAGTCCTGGAGGGACATCTCCTCTTCCCGGGCCGATTCGTACCGGTCCTGGTAGCGATCGAAAATGGACATGACGACTCCTGCGCGGGGACCGGAGGCCGCTCCGGTCCAGGGAATGCACCTCCCGGGCCCCCCGGGGGGCTGGGGGCGGGGAAATGAATGAATAAATAATATTCCAGATTTCAGGATAATCCGCCCACCGCGTCCGTCAAGCGCATGGTGTGAATTTCCCAGAGGTTTCCGCCGGGCTCGATTGAATGAGGTCTTTATTTATTGATGGACCGGGTCTGCCGCCCGGATATCCACCCGGTTGTCATAGAAGGTGCTGCCGCCGCCCTGGTCCGTGAGCCGCTGGGAGGTGAGGGCGTTGACGGTGCGGGCGCCCGGGGCGCACTCCATCCACCACACCCCTTCGGCCACCAGGAGGCCCGGAGGGACCTGGTCGGTGGGCTCCAGGATGAAGTCCACGTCGCCCAGGTCGTTGAAGACCGTAACCCGTGAGCCTGCCGGGAGGGCTCTCGCTTGGGCGTCTCCCGGGTTCATGAGGAGACGCATGCCGTTGCGCTTGGTGCGCAGGTCGTCCCGTTCACAGAAGGAGGAATTGAGGCCGAAGAGGGAGGGGGCGGTCATGAGGGCGAAGGACCGGCCGTCCCCCTCGCCGTGGGTGGGGAGGAGGCAGGGCAGGGGGTGGACCTCCCGGGGGTTGAGGATCTCCACACGCCCCGAGGGGGTGGCGAAGCGGGGCCCGGGCGGGGCCACCACCTCAACCGCCCGGCCTTCGGCCAGGGCCTCCGTGTCGATGCCTTCCCGCCAGGGGCTGGGCTGGGCCAGGAGGGTCTCCACCAAATCGTCCGCTTCCTGCCGGAAGAACGCATCCGAGAACCCCATGGCCTCCGCCAGGAGCCGGAACACATCCCAGTTGCACCGGCTCCCGCCCACGGGGGGCACGGCAGGCCGGGCACGCTGGATGCAGTAGCTGCCGTAGGCGCGGTACAGGTCCGCGTGCTCCAGGGAGGACGTGGACGGCAGCACCACGTCGGCGTAGCGGGCCGTGTCGGTGAGGAAACGCTCGTGGACCACCGTGAAGAGGTCCTCCCGCGCAAGGCCCCGCAGCACCGCGTTCTGGTCCGGCGTCACCGCGGCGGGGTTGGAATGGTAGACATAGAGGCTCTGGACGGGTGGGCCGTCCAGGGTGGTCAGGGCCTCGCCCAGGCGGTTCATGTTCACGATGCGGGTGGGCCGGGCCAGGAAGTCCGGGCGGGTGACGGCGGTGAGGTCGAAGGCCGCCCCGGTGCCGCTGCCCCCGTGGAGGCCGCCCCCGGGCTTGAGGAAGGCCCCCACCAGGGCGGGGAGGCAGGAGATGGCGCGGATGTTCATGGCCCCGTTGCCGTAGCGGGACAGGCCGTTGCCCAGGAGGATGGCCGGGGACCGGGCCGCGCCGAAGGCGCGGGCCATGGCCTCGATGGCCGCCGGCGGAAGGCCCGTGAGGGCCGCGGCGCGTTCCGGCGGGAAGTCCGGCAGGACCTGGGCGGCCAGCTCGGGGAAGCCCTGGACGTGATCCGCCAGGAAGGCGGTGTCCAGGAGGCCCTCCCGCTCCAGCACATGCATGATCCCCAGGGCCAGGGCGCCGTCGCTGCCGGGACGCACCAGGAAGGTCTCGTCGGCCACCGAAGCGGTGGGGGTGCGGTAGGTGTCCACCAGCCAGACCCGGGCGCCCCGGCTGCGGGCCTCCCGCACGGGCCGCAGGCTGTGGACGCTGGTGGCCAGGGCGTTGATGCCCCAGAGGATCACCAGGTCGCTGTCCCGCAGGGCCTCGGGGCGGGGGCCCGGCGTCGCGCCCAGGACGGCTTCCATGCCCGCGGACTTGGCCGGGGAGCAGATGGTGCGGTCCAGGCGGGAGGCCCCCAGGCGGTGGAAGAAGGCATGGCCGGCGTTGCGCTGCACCAGGCCCATGGTGCCGGCGTAGGAATAGGGCAGGATGGCCTCGCCGCCGTGGGTGGCCAGGATGTCCTTCCACCGGTCCGCGATGCGCCGGATGGCCTCCTCCCAGGTGACCGGGGCGAAGCTGCCGGAGCCCTTGGGCCCGGTGCGCACCAGGGGGGTCGTGAGCCGGCGGGAGGAATGGACGGTGTCCTGGTAGCGGGTCATCTTGGGGCAGAGGGTGCCCTGGCTGTGGGGGTGGGCCGGGTCGCCCTTCACGGCGACGGCTTTGCCATCCGCCACCTCCACCAGCAGTCCGCAGGTGTCTGGGCAATCGAAGGGGCAAACGGAACGGCGGATCTCGGATGCCATGGAATCTCTCCCGGTTTGCCCACCCCCCTGGCGGGGCGGACGGTTACACTTGGAATGAACCTGACCCTACTTTCGTGCCAGCCCTACCATTGTGTCCCGACCCGGGCGCCGGGGAAGGGGCCACGGTGTTTGTAACGTGATGAGTTTCCAAATGACACAGGGGAAGAAATCCTTGGCCGTTATGGCCGCCATGGCAGGTTCCCTGCTGGCGGTGCTCGGGGCCTTCGTGTCCGCTTGGTTCCACGTCCGCCTTGGAATCGCCTTCCTGGTGCTGGGGCTTGGGGTTCTGGGCGCCCTGGTGCACTTCCTCTGGACCACCATTCGCCTGGCCGCCAGCCGGTGCGGGGACCTGCAGACCCAGGCCGACATCCTGCGTACGGCCCTGGACGCCTCCGATGACGGACTCCTGGTGGAGGATGCCGACGGTCGAGCGATCGAATGGAACCGGCCCTTTCTGGATTTGTGGGGCCTCCAGGAGGGCTCCCTGGCCCCCGGGGACGAGGGCCTCATCCAGGACGGCATCCTGGCCCAGATCAAGGACGCACCCCGCTACCAGACCCGCACCGCCGACCACCGCGAGGCGCGGGAGACCTCCAGTTTCGAGACGGTGGAGCGATGGGACGGCTGCGTCTACGAACGCCACTCCACCCCCTGCCGCCTCGCCGATGGCCGCCCGGGGCGGATTTGGCGCTTCCGGGACGTCTCGGCCCGGGCCCGGGCCGACCAGTTCGTCATGCGCCTCTCCGCGGCCGTGGAGCAGAGCCCGGTGATCATCGTCATCACCGACACGGTCGGCAACATGGAGTACGTGAACCAGCGCTTCACCGCCGTCACCGGGTACGCCCTGGACGAGGCCCTGGGCCAGAATCCCCGGATCCTCAGCTCCGGCCTCACCTCGCCCAAGGTGTTCGAGAAGATGTGGTCGGCCATCACCACGGGTTCCGTGTGGACCGGCGAGTTCCACAACCGCAAGAAGAACGGCGAGCTCTTCTGGGAACGCGCCACCATCGCCCCCCTGAGGGACGCCGACGGGGTCATCACGCACTACCTGGGGCTCAAGGAGGACATCACCGTCCAGAAGCACCTGGAGCACCAGCTGCGCCATTCGCAGAAGCTGGAGGCCGTGGGGCTCCTGGCCGGCGGGGTGGCCCACGACCTCAACAACATCCTCCAGGTGATCAACGGCTACAGCACCCTCATGCAGTTCTCGCAGAAGCCCGACGACCCCCATCGCGAGAGCCTCGCCGAGATCCTCAAGGCCGCCGAGCGCGCCGCGGGGCTCACCCACAGCCTGCTGGCCTTCAGCCGCAAGCAGGTGATGAATCCCAAGACCCTCGACCTCAACGGCATCGTCTCGCACATGGAGAAGTTCCTCCGCCGGATCATCGGCGAGGACGTCCACCTGAAGGTGACCCTGGACCCCGAGGCCCTGAAGGTCTTCGTGGACCAGGGGCAGGTGGAGCAGATCCTGCTGAACCTGGCCAACAACGCCCGGGACGACATGCCCCGGGGCGGCACCCTGACGCTCTCCACCAGCCGGTTCCGCATGGACGAGGCCTTCATCGCCTCCCACGGCTTCGGCCAAGCGGGACCCTACGCCCGCCTCCAGGTGACGGACACGGGCGAGGGCATGGACATGGCCACCCTGAAACGGATCTTCGATCCCTTCTTCACCACGCGCGAACTGGGCCGGGGTACGGGCCTGGGCCTCGCGGCGGTGTTCGGGATCGTCAAGCAGCACAGCGGGTACATCACCGCCGACAGCGCGGAAGGCTGCGGCACCACCTTCAACGTCTACCTGCCCACGGTCTACAGCAAGACCGCCCTGGCCGGCGAAGCCTCCACGCCGGGCCTGCCGGTGCGCGGGACCGAGACGATCCTGGTGGCCGAGGACGATCCCGCCGTGCGGGGCATGCTGGAGCTCGTCCTGCGGAACTACGGCTACAAGGTCCTGCCGGCCTGCGACGGCCAGGAGGCCGTGGACCTGTACCGCGCCAACGCCTCAGCCATCGGCTTGATCCTCATGGACATCATCATGCCGCGCAAGGGCGGCCGTCAGGCCTTCGAGGAGATCCGCCTGGAACACCCCGGCGTGAACGTCCTTTTCATCAGCGGCTACACCGCGGACTTCATCAAGGACCGGGGCGACCTGGACCAGGACATGGAACTCCTCATGAAGCCCGTGCAGCCCGTGAACCTCCTCAGGAAGGTTCGGGAGATGCTGGACCGCCGCCCATCGCCTCCAGCGTCCGGAGGTCCGCAGGGCAGCCTCGCCGCGTCAGAAGATCGGTCACCGCGGCCCGTTTCCCAGCATTGAGGCGCTGGCCCACCTCGATCTTGGCGGAGGCTCGCTCCACCACCAGTTCCAGGACGGCGACCCCGGACACCGAGGCCTTGTACATGGGATCCTCGGCCGTGATGGGCCGGTAGCCGCCCTCGGGCTGGAGCTTGCGCATGAGCGCCTCCAGGACCTCGGCCTTGCGCACGGGCTCCTTCACCTCGCCCAGGCGGCCGTAGAGGATGACCGACTTGAAGTACTGGGTGGCCGGGCAGGCGCGCTCCGGATCGAAGGCGTACGAAGGGATCTGGGCATAGGCGTCCACCACCAGGAAGGTGGCCGCGCTGTGGGTCCGGAGCGCCTCGATCTTCTGGCCGGCGGGCGCGCCGTGGAAGTAGACATTGCCGTCCAGGCGAACGTAGTTGATGGGCACCAGAAGCGGGCCGCCGTCGGGGCCAACCAGGCCCAGGACGCCCCATTCCGCGCCATCCAGCACCTGCTCGATGGCCTCGGCGTCCGTGAGTTCCTTTTCGCTACGCCGCATGACCGGCACCCCCTGGATTCGAGCATAAGGCCCCGGTGGACCCGATCCAACCTCCGCCTTTCCAGGCCTCATCCGAGGCCGTTCGGCACCTTTCTGATGAATCATACATATAGGTGTGGGGAGCCCAGGGCCATGACGGTCCCGAACCACCCGAACCGGAGATTCCACATGATCAGCCTGACCACCCAGAACGCGCTCAACGCCCAGATCAACGCGGAGCAGTACACGTCCCAGCTCTACCTGGCCATGAGCGCCCACCTGTGCGAGCGCAGCTTCAAGGGCTTCGCCCACTGGCTGAGGGTCCAGTCCGCCGAGGAAGCGACCCACGCCCTCAAACTGGTGGACTTCATCCTCGACCGATACGGCCGCCTGGAGTTGCGCACCATCAACCCCCCGCCCACCGGCTTCAACGGCCCCACCTCCATCTTCGAGATGGTGCTGGCCCACGAGAAGGAGAACACCGCCAGCATCAGCAAGTGCTACGAACTCGCCAAGGCCGAGGGGGATCACGCCACCGAGATCGCCCTGCAGTGGTTCGTGACCGAGCAGGTGAAGGAGGAGCTGGCCGTTTCCGAGGTGGTGGACCAGCTCCGCGCCATCGGCGAGCAGGGCGGCGCCATCTGGTACCTGGACCACCGCATGAGCCAGCGCTAGCCATAAGGAAAACCGCGAGGTTCCTGCGCTGCCAGAATGGTGGAATTGACTGCTTTTCCTCGGCGATCCTCGGTTTCTCGGTGCCTCGGCGATATGCATTTTCATGGTTGCTACGGCGCATGTAAATATTGCGCCGCGGCAACCTAGAAAATGCCTATCGCCGAGGCGCCGAGGTTACCGAGGATCGCCGAGGAAAAGCAACAGCGGGGAACGGTTGCCTTTTGAGGTGGCTGTCGGAATCA
>DBME01000407.1:0-9538 GCA_002298155.1 Holophagaceae bacterium UBA706
GACGGGCGCCTGGGCCGCGGGGGCCTGCGGCTGCGCGGCCTGGGCCTGCTGCACCTGGGCCTGTCCCGGCTTGGGCGGATAGAACTTGGTCATGGCGTAGTTGTAGCCCAGCAGCATGAGGATGCTGGCCACCACGAAAATCACCATATTGCGGTTGTTCATCGGGATTCCCAACGCGACAGGGCCAGACGGAGCTGGCCCAGGATTTCCAGGTACGAGAAGGGGCAGCCCTTGCCGGCGTTGCGCGCGGGACGGACCCACACGACGCCGAGGCTGCCTTCAAGCGAAGGTTGCGTGCGGAGCACTTCCAGGAAGGCCATGCGGACCCGCCTGCGGAAGCGGTTCCGCTGCACGGCGCGTCCCTGCTTGCGGGACGCGTTGACGAGCAGCATGGGTTCCACTCCGGCGGCCCAACGCCAGACACGAACGTCCAGAGGCTGGTCCTTGCCCAATAGCGGGCGAGGAGCCACCTCTGGAACCGCGTGGTCCTGGCGCCGCACGACCCGGTAGCGCCCTGCCACTCTCATGGCGCCTAGAGGGCCAGGACGTGGCGACCCTTGGCACGGCGACGCTTGAGCACCAGGCGGCCGTTCTTGGTCTTCATGCGGGAGAGGAAGCCGTGCGTCTTCGCGCGGCGGCGGTTGTTGGGCTGGAAAGTGCGCTTCATGATCCACCTCATGGCCCCAACCGGAAGGCAAGGGCGAACCTTTGAGGCTACCAGCAGGTCTTCGATCTCTCAACCCTAAAGAGAGGTACCACCCTCCCGGCCCAGGTGATAAAGTAGTTCTCCCGAATCCAGAATGGAGTTCAGGGACCAACCCGATGGCTGCCCCGCTGCGGTTTTCCGCCCCGGGCGTCCCTCCGTTCACACCAATGCTGGGGTCCCCACATGACGACGAATGATCCGCACGCCCTATGGGAAACCTTACGCAAAGGCCTGGCGAACCACCTCCCCGAACGCACCTTCCATGACTGGATCGAGCCCTGCAAGGCCATCAACTTCGATGGCACGACCCTCCTGATCCAGGTTCCGTCCCCTTCCGCCCGCATCTGGATCGAGCAGCAGCTGGCCGAGGAGTTCCACGACGTTCTCGTGCAGAGCGACCTGGCCAACCTGCGCCTGGGCTTCATGGTGGCCGGCGACGCCAAGGCCGCCCCCCCCGCGAAGTCCAAGGCCGCCCCGGCACAGGTGACGGAAAGCCCCCTGGACTCCCCCTTCCCCCAGGGCTTCCACCGTTACACCCTGGATCGTTTCGTGGTGGGGCCCAGCAGCCAGCTGGCCTTCGCCGCCGCCAACGCGGTCATCGAAAGCCACGGCAAGCCCAATTCCACCCTCAACATGAACCCTCTCTTCATCTATGGCGGCTCGGGCCTGGGCAAGACCCACCTGATGATCGGCATCGGCAAGGGCATCCTCGCCAAGGCCCCCAACCTGCGGGTGGCCTACCTGAAGGTGGACAACTTCTTCAACGAGCTCACCATCGCCATCCGGGCCAAGAACACCGAGCCCATGCGCAAGAAGTACCAGCAGAACGACCTGCTGCTCCTGGACGACGTGCAGACCCTGGGGAAGATGGAGCGGACCCAGGAGGAGATCTTCTACATCCTTGAATACCTCCTCCAGTACGGCAAACAGATCGTCATCACCTCCGACAAGCCGCCCCAGAAGCTCGAAGGGCTCCACGACCGCCTCATCACCCGGTGCAAATGGGGACTGACGGCGGATATCCAGCCGCCCGACTTCGAGACGCGGGTCGCCATCCTCCGCAAAAAGCTCGAAGACGAGGTCTTCAAGGGCCTCCCCGACGTCCCGGAGGACGTCATCACCTTCATCGCCCACAAGGCCAAGGGCAGCGTCAGGGACCTCGAGGGGCTCCTGACCCGGGTCGTCTTCCAGAGCAGCTTCCTGGGCGTCTCCCCGAGCCTGGGGGTGGCACAAGAGGCCTTCATGGGGCAGACGGGGGCCGAGGCCACCGCCTCCATCTCCATGGAGCGCATCTGCCGCATGACGGCCGAGACTTTCAACATCTCGTTCAGCGACCTCATGAAGAAGAAGACCCGGCAGCAGGTCATCCTCCTGCCCCGCCAGGTCGCCATGTACCTGTCCCGGGAGCTGACCGCGGCCTCCTTCACCGAAATCGGCCGGAACTTCAACGACATGCATCATTCAACGGTGATGAACGCCATCGACTCCGTGAAGAACCGCATGCAGAAGGACGCCGATTTCCACAAGCTCGTCCACTCCCTGCTGAATAGCATCCAGTGAATTCATTGATGTTGTACTTTGAATCCACAGGAGGGGGCCCCAGGTCCTGCGGACCCCCTGCGGATTCCCCCCGGCCCGGGTGACCCCAGGGCGGGATCCGCAGCCCGAATCCGCAGGCGAGCCCCCGAGACCCACACCTGCCCAGAGGCGTTCTTTCAAGCTACACTAAGGGTTTGAACGCCATATCCGCAGGGTAGACCGCCACTCAGCATAATCAGGGTGATTCATGAACTTTCAAGTACAGGTTTCCAAGGAACGTCTTGATAAGACGCTCGGGATTCTGAAACACGCCCTGGAGCGAAGGGTCACGCTCCCGATCCTCCAGCACGTCCTGGTGGAAGTTCAGGACCACGAAATGACGCTCAAGGCCACGGACATGGAGCTGGCCTTCGAGGCCGTGATCCCCGTGGAAGGGCGAGGCAACCGCACGGTCGCCATCCCCGGGAAGAAGTTCGTCGAAACGGTCCGGGTCTATCCCGACGGCCTCCTCACCCTGGAATGGCCCGATACCGGCAACCGCATCTGGCTGCGCGCCAAGGGCTTCAACTCCGAACACAACATCCAGCCCGGAGAGGGCTTCCCCGAGCTGCCCAAGCCCGAGGCGGGCCTTCCCAGCGTCGTGGTGCCCTCGAACCTCTTCCGGCGGGCCATCGGCCTGGGTTCCATCTCGGTGAGCAAGGACGCCACCAAGCCGGCCCTGTCCGGCGTACTCCTGCACATGGGCAAGAAATTCATCCGCGTCGTGTCCACGGACGGTTTCCGTCTGGCCGTGGTGGAAGTCCCCATGGAGACGGGCCTGGAATCGGATGCCCGCATCATCGTGCCCCGGCGCGCCCTGGACCTCCTGCCCTCCAGCCTGGGCGACGACGGCCACCTCACCCTGTCCTGGGACGAGCGCAGCCTGTTCATGGACCAGCCCGGCCTCAAGTTCAGCACCCGCCGCGTCACCGGCAACTACCCGGCCTACGAGAAGGTCCTGCCCTCCGAGCTGCCCCGCAAGGTCATCATCGACCGCGAGGACTTCCTCAAGACCCTGCGCGTGGTGGGCCTCAAGAAGGACGACTACAACAAGAACGTCCGGCTCTTCTTCGAGTTCCCCAACCTGCGCGTGTTCTTCCAGCACCCCGACGAAGGCATCAACCAGGGCACCATCAACTTCACGGGCGAGGAACAGCCCCTGGAGCTGGCCTTCAACATCGACTACCTCACCGAGCTCCTGGAACGGATCCCCGGCGAGGAGGTCGTCTACCAGTTCAAGGACGACGTGGGACAGGGCATCTTCATGTCCCCCAGCATCGAGGACATGAGTTTCCGCTACATCCTCATGCCCGTGAAGTTCGCCAACCCCAGCTGATCCACGCTGGCACGGCCCCCGCAGGACACCCCTGACAACAAGCAAAGAAGCGAGTTTTGATGACCGAAGAAGTAAGCAAGGCCAAATCCCAGGAAACCGAGCCCACCTACACCGCCGACAACATCACCGTACTTCGCGACCTTGAGGCCGTGCGGAAGCGGCCCGGCATGTACATCGGCGACACCGACGACGGCAGCGGGCTCCACCAGATGGTCTACGAGGTGGTGGACAACGCCGTGGACGAGGCCCTCGCGGGCTACTGCACCCGCGTGGACGTGTTCCTCCACGACGACGGGAGCTGCTCCGTGGAGGACAACGGGCGCGGCATCCCCACCGACCTTCACAAGGAGGAGAACCGTTCCGCGGCCGAAGTGATCATGACGGTCCTGCACGCCGGCGGAAAGTTCGACGACAACTCCTACAAGATCTCCGGCGGCCTCCACGGCGTCGGCGTCTCCTGCGTCAACGCCCTCTCCAAGCGGCTCTGGCTGACCATCTGGAAGGACGGCAAGGAGCACGCCATGACCTTCACCCAGGGCAAGGCCGACGCCCCCCTGGCGGTCCTGGGCCCCACGACGCGCCGCGGCACGCGCGTGCGCTTCCGCCCCGACGAGGAGATCTTCCACTACAAGCTGGACTTCTCCTTCGAGGTCCTCAGCCAGCGCCTGCGCGAGCTGAGCTACCTGAACAAGGGCGTGCACATCCGCATCACCGATGAGCGCAGCGGCGAGCACCACGACTTCTTCAACGCCGGCGGCATCGACGCCTTCGTGGAACACCTGAACCGCAACAAGACGATCCTGCACAAGCCCCCCATCCACATCGAGGACAGCAAGGCCGACATCACGGTGGAAGTGAGCCTCCAGTGGAACGACACCTACCAGGAGACGCTCTACTGCTTCACGAACAACATCCGCAACCGCGACGGCGGCGCCCACCTTGAAGGGTTCAGGGCTGCCATGACGCGTGTTATCAATACTTACGCTGAAAAAAACAACCTGCTCAAGTCCGCCAAGGTCTCGCTGTCCGGCGAGGACGTGCGCGAGGGCCTCACGGCCGTGATCTCCGCCAAGGTGCCGGACCCCAAGTTCAGCAGCCAGACCAAGGACAAGCTGGTCTCCAGCGAGGTCAAGGGCATCGTCCAGACCATCGTCTACGACCGCCTCACCACCTTCTTCGAAGAGAACCCCCGGGAGGCCAAGGCCATCCTGGAAAAGGCCATCGAGGCCGCCCGCGCCCGGGAAGCGGCCCGCAAGGCCCGTGAACTGACCCGCCGCAAGGGCACCCTGGACAGCGCCGGCCTGCCCGGTAAGCTGGCCGACTGCCAGGAAAAGGACCCTTCCCTCTCGGAGATCTTCCTGGTGGAGGGCGATTCCGCCGGCGGCTCCGCCAAGCAGGGCCGCGAACGCCGCACCCAGGCCATCCTGCCCCTCAAGGGCAAGGTCCTGAACGTGGAGAAGGCCCGGTTCGACCGGATCCTGGGCTCCGCCGAGCTGCGGATCCTCATCCAGGCCCTGGGCACCGGCATCGGGGCCGAGGACTTCAAGGTCGAGAACCTCCGCTACCACAAGATCGTGCTCATGACCGACGCCGACGTGGACGGGGCCCATATCCGGACCCTGCTGCTGACCTTCTTCTACCGCCAGATGCCCGAGCTGGTCCTGCGCGGCCACCTCTACATCGCCCAGCCCCCCCTGTACAAGGTCAAGAAGGGCAAGCAGGAACGCTACCTCAAGGACGAACGCGCCCTGGAGGAGTACCTGTTCAACAAGGCCCTGGACGGCTGGATCCTCACCCTCCCCGACGCCAGCGAACACCAGGGTCCGGCCCTGGTGCGCGAAATGAAGAAGTGGGGCGAGGTCAAGCACCTCTACGAGAAGCTGAACCGCCGCGGGTATGCCCGGCCGCTGGTCGACGCGCTCCTCGCGGACGGCCTCCTGGACGAGGGCCGCTTCGCCGCGGCCGAGGACCTGGGCCAGCTCATGGCCCGCCTCCTGGCCAAGAAGCTGGGCGAATGCGAACTGGAGTCCACGGACGCCGAAGTGGTCGACGGCATCGAGGTGCCGGCCGTGCACCGCCTCCGCCTGACCCGCATGCACCTCTCCCGGCCCATCACCCTCTGGATCGACGAGCAGGTTTCCCACTGGGGCGAATTCCGCCGCCTGAAGGCCCTCCGGGCCGACCTGGTGGCCTTCGAGGGCGGGTCCCTCAAGCTGCGCCGTGGCGCCACCCCCGTGGCCCGCGCCGATGGCGAGGAGCCCGAGCAGGGCATCACCGCCAAGGCCAAGGAACTCACCTTCGCCAATGCCGAGGAGATGCTCGCCATGATCCTCGAGGAGGGCAAGCGGGGCCTGGCCATCCAGCGGTATAAAGGTCTGGGCGAGATGAACCCCGAACAGCTGTGGGAGACCACCATGGATCCGGAGCGGCGCACCCTGCTGCAGGTCCAGGTGGACGACGCGGTGGAGGCCGACGAGATCTTCACGATCCTCATGGGCGACACGGTGGAGCCCCGCAGGCGCTTCATCGAGAACAACGCGCTCCTGGCCGAAAACATCGACGTCTAGGATGTCGTTGAAATCATTGCCCTTTTGCACCTGTTCCACGTGGAACGAACGGAAGCCTGAATGACCCAGAACCAGCGAATCGAACCCATCGAGATCGAAAAGGAAATGAGGAAGTCCTACCTCGATTACGCCATGAGCGTGATCGTGGGCCGGGCACTCCCCGACGTGCGCGACGGCCTCAAGCCCGTGCACCGGCGCGTCCTGTACGCCATGAAGGAAGGCGGCAACGACTGGAACCGCGCCTACAAGAAGTCCGCCCGCACCGTGGGCGACGTGATGGGTAAATACCATCCCCATGGGGATTCGGCCATCTACGACACCCTGGTGCGCATGGCCCAGCCCTTCTCCATGCGGCACGTCCTGGTGGACGGCCAGGGCAACTTCGGGTCCATCGACGGCGACAGCGCGGCGGCCATGCGTTACACCGAGGCCCGGCTCTCCCGGCTCGCCAACGAGATGATGGCGGACCTGGAGCAGGACACGGTGGACTGGGGCCCCAACTACGACGACAGCATGGAGGAGCCCCTCACCCTCCCCACCCGGTTCCCCAACCTGCTGGTCAACGGCAGCCAGGGCATTGCCGTGGGCATGGCCACCAGCATCCCGCCCCACAACCTGCGGGAATGCTGCAACGCACTGGTGGCCCTGGTGGACGACCCCTCCCTGGGGCTGGACGGCATCATGCACTTCATCAAGGGCCCAGACTTCCCCGGCGGCGGCCTCATGCTGGGCACCGAGGGGGTCCTGGACGCCTACCGCACCGGACGCGGCCGCTGCATCGTGCGGGCCAAGTCCCACGTCGAGCAGATCAAGCGCGCCGGTGACCGTGAGCAGCTGGTGTTCACCGAGCTGCCCTACCAGGTGAACAAGGCCACCCTGCTGGAGAAGATCGCCGAGCTGGTCCACGAGAAGAAGATCGACGGCATCAGCGACCTCCGGGACGAAAGCGACCGGGAAGGCATCCGCATGGTCGTCGAGCTGAAGAAGGGCGAGGCCAGCGACATCGTCCTCAACCAGCTCTACCAGCAGACCCAGCTCCAGAATTCCTTCCCCATCACCATGCTGTGCATCGTCAACGGCCAGCCCCGGATCCTGACGATCCGGGAGGTGCTGAAGGAGTTCATCGGGTTCCGCCGCGAGGTGGTCACCCGGCGCACCCTGTTCCAGCTGCGCAAGGCCGAGGAGCGGCACCACATCGTCATGGGCCTGCAGATCGCCCTGGACCACCTGGACGCCGTCATCAAGCTCATCCGGGCCGCGGCCTCCCCCGAGGAAGCCAAGCTGGGCCTCATGGAAGGGGCTTTCGCAACCCCGGCCGCCCTGAAGAAGAACCCCGCCCTGAAGCTGTCCGACAAGCAGGCCCAGGCCATCCTGGACATGCGCCTCCAGCGCCTCACCGGCCTGGAACGGGACAAGATCCTCGAGGAGCTCAAGGAGCTGGAAGCCACCATCGCCAGCCTCAAGGCCATCCTGAACGACGATTCCCTCCTCATGAAGGTCATCCGCGACGAGTTCATCGCGGTGGCCGAGCAGTTCGGGGACGACCGGCGCACGGAGATCTCCGCCTTCTCCGGCAACATCCGCATGGAAGACGTGGTGCCCGACGAGGAGATGGTCGTCACCATGTCCAAGGCCGGCTACATCAAGCGCACCGCCCTGGCCGCCTACCGGCGCCAGAAGCGCGGCGGCAAGGGCAAGCTGGGGATGCGCACCAAGGACGAGGATTTCGTCGAGCGCCTCTTCCTCACCAAGGCCCACGACACCCTGCTGGTCTTCACGGACCGGGGCTATGCCTACGCCCTCAAGGTCTACGACCTGCCGGAGGCCGCCGCCAGCACCCGGGGCAAGCACATCAAGAACCTCATCTCCCTCAAGGACGATGAGAAGGTGGTCACCCTCATGGCCATCCGGGACTTCCCGGAGGACGCCTACCTGATCTTCGCCACGGCCGACGGCACGGTGAAGAAGACCGCCCTCAGTTCCTACGCGAACATCCGCGCCAACGGCCTGATCGCCCTGAACATCGACGAAGGCAACTGCCTGGTTTCGGTGCGGGTGTCCTCGGGCAGCCAGCAGGTGCTGCTCATCAGCGCCCTGGGCAAGGCCATCCGCTTCCCGGAGGAAGACGTGCGAGCCATGGGCCGAACGGCCACCGGCGTGCGCGGCATGCGTCTGAGCGGCGGCGACAGCATCGTGGACATGGAAGTCATCGAGTCCCTGCCCGACCTGCCCGAAGGCGAAGTTGCCGACGAGAGCACGGCCGACCACGGCATGCTCCTGACGGTGACCGAAAAGGGCTTCGGCAAGCGCAGCCTCCTCCAGGACTACCGGCTCCAGGGCCGGGGCGGCACGGGCGTCATCAACATCCGCGCCGGGGTCCGCAACGGCAAGGTGGTGGGTTCCGTGCTGGTCAAGCCCGGTGAAGGGTGCCTGCTCATCTCCCAGGAGGGCATGGTCATCCGGTTCAGCATCGACGAGGTCCGCAAGACCGGCCGCGCCGCCATGGGCGTCAACCTGCTCAAGATGCCCACCGAGGCCGACCGGGTCGTGGGTCTCGCCAAGATCGACGCCAGCGCCCAGGCCCTGGATGAAGAGGAGGACGTGGACCTGGTGGTGGACGCCGAAGCCGGCCACCCCGGACCCGACGAATCCGGCGAGCCGCAGAAGCTCGGCCTGGACTGACCGGTCCGAAGCAGAAGTTACACGGAAGATGCAGCGTGGGGCCGGAAACGGNNAACGGCCCCACGTTTCATATAGGGAAAGGAGGCGGCCATGCACTACCATTCCCCCTTCCACAACTTCCACCCGTTCCAGGATCACCCCCTGGCGCCCGCCATGGATCTGGTGAACTTCATCCTCATCCTCCTGGGCGCGCTGGTGGCGCTGCTGCTCAGCCCGATCCATTTCGAATGAGGCGACGGAGCACGCGCACCCTGGTCAGGTGCTAATTGGTCCAGGCGATCTTCTGGTCGTTCCGGCTCTCGGCCTTGAGGATGCCCTTGCGCACCAGGGAGGCCACGTCAGGGTAGCTCGCCATGCTTTCATGCAGCGCAGCTTCAGTGCCTTCGATCTCGTGGACGCCAACCCAAGTGTTGCGTCCCATGGCTTTGGCGGCATAGAGGCACTCGTCGGCCACCTCGGCCACCTTCTCCCAGGAGACCTTGGACGGCTCCTTGCGGAAGAACGGATAGGAGGAGAAGCCGATGGAACAGGTCTTGTGGATGGTGCGGCCTTCGCCGATCTCGAAGGGGAACTCCTCGACCCGGGCCCGGATGCGGTCGGCCACCAGGTGGGCGTCGGCCCGGGAGGTGTGCTTGGCCACCACGAAGAACTCCTCGCCGCCCCAGCGCA
>DBME01000407.1:9582-20016 GCA_002298155.1 Holophagaceae bacterium UBA706
TTGAAGTGGTCGATGTCGATCATGAGGAAGATGACATCGATGTTCACGGCCAGGCGCGCCTTGCTGGCTTCGGATTGGCCGAGGCGCTGCATGCGGTGGACCTGGGCCAGGTCCTCGGCGATGCGGGTGGTGAGGTAGCGGCGGTTGGCCAGCGAGGTGAGCGGATCGCGCAGGCTCATGTCGGCCAGGGCCTTGTTGGCCAGCTGGAGCTTCTTGCGCCCGCGCACCAGGACGGCGGCGGTGATGAAGCCCAGGGCGCCCACGGTGATCCAGAGGAGCTTCATCCAGGCCTGGTTGCGCCGATCCCGCTCCAGGGCGTTGATCTGGATCTGCTTCTTGTCGCTTTCGAAGGCGGCGCTGGCGGCGGCGATGCGGTTCTGGTCCGCGGCCTTCTGCTGGGCCTCGCTCATGGCCTTGAACAGGAGTTCCGTCTCATAGGCCCGGCGGTAATCCCCGGCGAAGGCGTATTCCTCGGCGAGGATGCCGGTGGTCTCGGTGGCGTCAGGCAGGGCCTGGGTCATTTTGAAGTGTTCAAGACCGTCCTGGATGGCCTTGATGCCTTCCGCGCTGTTGCCCAGCCGGTTCAAGGCGATGCCCCTGTTGATCTGGCACACGGCGATGGAGGCGCCGTTGTTTGCGGCCTGGGCCATGCGGAGCGCCGATTCCGCATAGTTCAGCACCGCGCGGTAGTCCTTCGTGTGCAGGTAGGCATCGGCCAGGTTGACGGCCGCGGTGAGCTGGAGGTCCCGGTCCCCGACCTTGCCTGCGAGGGCCGAGGCCAGCTTGAGTTCCACCAGCTGCTGTTCCGCCAGGCCCATGGTGCCGTAGGTGTTGCCCAGCGAAAGGTGGAAGGTGCCCATGAGATCGAGGTCGCCCAGGGCCTCTCCGGCGGCGATGGCCTGCTTGTGGGAGGCCACGGCCTCCGACTGGCGGCCGATGAGGTTGTAGAGCGTGCCCATGGAATCCAGGACCATGGCCTCGCCCCGCCGGTCACCGATCTCCTCGGCGACCATCTGGGCCTTCTGAAGCATGGAGATGGCTTCGGAGAACCGGCTGAAGCTTCGCTGGATGTTGGAGACGTTCCGGTAGAACCGCTCAAGGGCGAGGTTGACCTCCGCATCCTTGGGGTAGGCCTTCCGGTAGCGGTCCAGGTCGATCTGCAGGGCCTCGGCCACGGCCTGGGCCTCGCCGGGCTTCTCCATGCCCACGAGAAGCGAGCAGCCCTCCACCTCCAGGAGCACGTGGTCCCGCTGCGTCCCGCCCTTGGCCACGAGGGCGCGGCCGCGTTCGAGATACTTCATGCCGTCCGCGTAGTTGCCCAGATAGTTGGAACACCGCACCAGCGCGCGCAGGAACCACGCCTCGGCGACGGGATCGGGATTGGACGCCAGGAGGGCCAGGGCCTCCTCACCCCACTGGATCGAGGCCTTGGGATAGATCTTGTCATCCCCTTCGATCTTCTTGCGAAGCTCCGCGAGCCTGCGCGCAGGTGCGGCTTCGCTGCCCGCCGACGCCGCGGCGGCAAGCCGGGGTATGGGCGCTGCAATGCCGGCCAGGGCCAGGGCCAAAGCCAGACCTCGAAATGCCCCTTCAGGCCGGGAGGCGGTGCGCATGGACGTCATGGCACTACTATACGTGGACAATTCACCGCTCGAGATACCCTTTCCAGTCGCCCGCCGGTAATTCCACCCCGTCCCGTTCCAGCCGTCCCAGCCGGTCCGCGGGGAAAACATAGACCCAGGCCGCATACCGGTGCCCTGAATCCAGGATTACTGGAACTGTAATTCTTGAAAACAAACCACCTTCCACATCCTCGAGGGGATCCAGGTCGGCCACGGCGTTCTCAAGGGCCTCCTCGTCCTCGTAGCCCACGAAGTCCCCCACCACCCAGCCGGGGCCGGGGGGAGGCTGCTCGGGTTCGTCCTGGGCCACCATGGCGGGAAAGCCGGCGGATGGCAGGTGGAAAAGGCGCCCCGGAGCAAAGGCTGCGGTGGTGCCCTCGGGGTTGGTGCGGGTGAGCCAGGCGTGATTCCGGCCGCCCTCCCGCAGGGTGCCGTAGATGAAGATGCCGTCGGCCTCCACGTCAGGCGCTCAGCAGCCGTCGCACGGAATCGACGAGATCCTTGCCGCGGTAGGGCTTGGCCAGGAAGGCCGTGGTGCGCGTGGGCCGGGTGAGATCGGCCCTGCTGTCGGGGGAGAACCCGCTGCTGATGAGGATGCGCGTCGCCGGCGCCACCTGGAGGATCCGGTCCATGACCTGGAAGCCGTGCAGACGGGGCATGACCAGGTCGAGGATCACCAGGTCGAAGCCGCCGGGCGTCTCCAGGAAGGCCTCCAGGCCAGCCTGTCCGTCCACGGCTTCCCACACGGAGAAGCCGTGGGTCTCGAGGATCTCCCGGGCCATTTCCCGGATGAGCGGCTCGTCGTCCACCACCAGGATCCGGCTTGGGGTTTGGCTGGCCATCGCGGCCTCCGGCGTCCTTGCGCCTTACTCGGGAATGGGGAAGAGCCCAGTGAGCTCAAAGACTTCCTGGCGGATCCTCGCCGAGGATCCCTCGTCGGCGCGGTAGCGCAGCGCCATGTCGATCCAGCCGGCGATGCGTTCCATTTCGGGTTCCTTCATGCCGCGGGTGGTGATGGCGGGGGAGCCGATGCGGATGCCGGAGGGCTTGAGGGGGGGATTGGGGTCGAAGGGGATGCCATTCTTGTTGACGGTGATGCCGGCGCGGTCCAGGGTCTGCTCCGCCTCGTTGCCGAGGATGCCGTGCTGGAAGACGTCCACGAGCATGAGGTGGTTGTCCGTGCCGCCGGAGACGATGCGCCAGCCGCGTTCCGTGAGGGACTTGGACAGGGCGGCGGCGTTGCGGATCACCTGCTCCTGGTAGCTCTTGAATTCGGGCTTGAGGGCTTCGCCCAGGGCCACGGCCTTGGCGGCGACGACGTGCATGAGCGGGCCGCCCTGCACACCGGGGAAGACGGCGCGGTCCAGATCCTTGGCAAAGCGCTCCTTGCAGAGCACCAGGCCGCCGCGGGGGCCGCGGAGGGTCTTGTGGGTGGTGGTCGTTACGAAGTCGGCGAAGGGCACGGGGCTGGGGTGATGGCCCGTGGCCACGAGGCCCGCGATGTGGGCCATGTCGACCATCATGAGTGCGCCCACTTCGTCCGCGATGGCGCGGAAGGCGGGGAAGTCGAAGGTGCGGGCGTAGGCGGAGGCGCCCACGACGATGAGCTTGGGCTTGTGTTCGAGGGCCAGGCGGCGGACCTCGTCCATGTCCACGCGCTCGGTCTCGCGGTCCACGTGGTAGCCGATGAACTTGTAGAGGATGCCCGAGCTGTTGAGCGGGTGGCCGTGGGTCAGGTGGCCGCCGTGGGGCAGATCCAGGCCCAGCACGGTGTCACCGGGCTTCAGGATGGAGAAGTAGACGGCCATGTTGGCCTGGGCGCCGCTGTGGGGCTGGACGTTGGCGTGTTCGGCGCCGAAGAGCTGCTTGGCGCGCTGGCGGGCCAGTTCCTCGACGGTGTCGACGTTGACGCAACCGCCGTAGTAGCGCCGGCCGGGGTAGCCCTCGGCGTACTTGTTGGTGAAGTGGCTGCCCATGGCCTGCATGACGGGCCGGGAGGCGTAGTTCTCGGAAGCGATGAGTTCCAGGTGATGCCGCTGGCGCTGGACTTCCAGTTCCAGCGCCTGGAAAACGGCGGGATCAGCGACTCTCAGGGCTTCGTACATGGGCATGGCAACACCTCATAGGTTTCTGCCTGGAATCTTCTCACAAGCCGAGCACATGCGGGACCCTTCTGTGACGAGCCAAGCCCCCGGATCTGCCAAAATGGGGGGGAAAGGTGACCCATGCCCATCCTCCCCCCCAGCGACGGAAGCGAACTGGAGAGCTTCGAACACCCCCTGGCCTCCCGCTATGCCTCCAAGGCGATGGTCCGGCTGCTTTCTCCCCTCTACCGCATGCGCGTCTGGCGCAGGCTGTGGATCGCCCTGGCCGAGAGCGAGGCCGAACTGGGCCTGCCGGTGTCCCCCGCGCAGATCGCCGAGCTCAAGGCCACCCAGGATCAGGTTGACCTGGAGGCCATCGCCCGCCACGAGGCCGCGCTGCGCCACGATGTCATGGCTGCGATCCACGCCTGGGGCGAGCAGGCCCCCGGAGCCCGGCCCATCATCCACCTGGGCGCCACCTCCTGCTTCGTCACCGACAACGGCGACCTCCTCATCGCCCAGGAGGCGCTCCGTCTCCTGCGCCGGCGGCTGCAGGATGTCATCGCGGCCCTGCGGGACTTCGCGGCGGCCTGGCAGGACCTGCCCTGCCTGGGCTTCACGCACTTCCAGCCGGCCCAGCCCACCACCGTGGGCAAGCGCGCCACGCTGTGGATCCAGGACCTGCTCCTGGATCTGGAGGACCTGGATCACCTGCTGCGCACCACCCCCGTGCGGGGCATCAAGGGCGTCACGGGGACCCAGGCGAGCTTCCTGGAGCTCTTCGACGGGGACGGCGCCAAGGTGGTGGCCCTGGAGGAGCGGTTCTGCGAGAAGGTGGGGTCCCCCGCCATTCCGGTGTCGGGCCAGACGGCCACCCGGAAGCTGGAGGACCGCATCGGCCAAGTGCTCTGCGGCATCGCCGCCTCGGCCTCCAAGTTCGGCTGCGATCTCCGGCTGCTCCAGCACCTCAAGGAGGTGGAGGAGCCCTTCGAGACCAAGCAGATCGGCTCCAGCGCCATGCCGTACAAGCGCAATCCCATGCGCAGCGAGCGCATCGTCTCGCTCGCCCGGTTCGTCCTGGGGCTCGTGCCCAGCTCGTACCAGACCACCGCGACCCAGTGGCTGGAGCGGACGCTGGACGATTCCGCGCACCGCCGGCTCACCCTCAGCCAGGGCCTCCTGGCGGTGGACGCGATCCTGGTGCTGTACCGCAACGTGGCGTCGGCCCTGGTGGTCCACCCCCGGATGATCGCGGCGCGGCTGCAGTCCGAACTGCCCTTCATGGCCGCCGAAGTGCTCCTCATGGAAGGGGTGAAGCGCGGCGGCGACCGCCAGGACCTGCATGAACGGTTCCGGGTGGCTTCACTGGAGGCCGGACGGCGGATCAAGGAGGAGGGCCAGCCCAATACCCTCCTGCGGCTCCTGGCGGAGGATCCCGCGTGGAACCTCACCGAAAACGAATTGGCGGCGCTGCTGGACGGCGGCCGCTTCACCGGGCGCGCCGGCGATCAGGTGCGCGCCTTCCTGGCTGGGGACGTGGCCACCGCGCTGGCGGACCACAAACCCCTAGAAGCCACCTCCGTGCGAGTTTGAGAAAGGTCGGAACATGTTGAAGATTGCCGTCATCGGCGCCGGGACCCTCCTGGGGCGCGAACTGGTGGAGATCCTGGAGACCCGGGACTGCTCCGTCCTGCCCCTCACCGGCGGGCCCTTGACCATGGATGAGGAACTGGGCGACGTGGTGATGTTCGCGCCGCACCCGGGCCTGCTGGAGGGCATCGAGATGGTGATCCTCACGGAGACCCCCGCCTCGGCGGACCTCCTGGCCGATTACCATGGCCGCCTGGTGGACCTGCGCATGGACGCCGACCCGGCCCTGCCCGTCATGCCCCTGGCGGGCGGCTGGCCCGAGGGGGTCAAGGCCCTGCGCAGCCGGCCCACCGTGGAGCAGGTCCTGGCGATCCTGCCCAAGCTGGTGGGCAACCTCGGCGAGGTGGGCGGCACCCACCTGCGTTCCGTGGCCTTCCTGGGCGACCGGGGCCTGGACGGCCTCATGGAGCAGACGGTGGCCGTCTTCAAGGGCGAGGATCCGAACACCGAGAAGCTGGGGTACCGCGCGGCCTTCGAAGTCATCCCCCAGGTCCCCCGGGGACGCCTGGTGGAAGTGCGCGTGCCCGCCTTCCACGGCGACCTGCTGATTCTGCACCTCTCGGCCCCCGCGGGCGGGAAGCTGACCCGTCTGGAGGCCCCGGATGGGGTGGCCTGGGCGGAAGCCCCCCCCTCCTCCCGGGAGGTGGCCGTGAATTCGAACCTGCTGGCCCACCTCAGCCTCTGCGAGGAGGACCGGGCCGGCGTGCTGACCCTGGGCTTCGACCCGATCCTCTGGGGGACCCTGGTGCCCCTGCTGCGCATCCTCGGTCTCTGACATGGCCAAGAAGCTGGACGAACCCCATGACCGCGGCGACTTCTTCAAGTCGCTGGGGACCCTCATGGCGGGGTTCGTGGCCATGCGCGTGGAGGATGCCGTCACCGGGGCGGGCCCTTCCCTGCTCCGCCCCCCGGGGGCGCTGGACGAGTTCGACTTCCTCCTGGCCTGCACCCGCTGCGACAAGTGCATCAAGGCCTGCCCCCAGGATTCCATCCTCAAGGCGGGCCCCCAGGCGGCCCTGGCGGCGGGGACGCCCCATGTGATGCCCCGGAACATGCCCTGTTTCCTGTGCACGGAGCTGCCGTGCATCACGGCCTGCCCCGAGGGGGCCCTGGTGTGGCCCCGGCGCAACGTGGGCGAGACGGTCCTGGAGGGCCCCCCCGCGGTGAAGATGGGCACGGCCCGGGTGAAGACGCGGCTCTGCCTCACCTACGAGCGGGACGACAACCCGGCCCAGCCCTGCACCACCTGCGTGGACCGGTGCCCCTACCCCGGGGTGGCCATCCGCATGGGCGAGGCGCCCGAGGGCGAACTGCCCCATCCGGAAGTGGTGGCGGATTTCTGCACCGGTTGCGGGCTGTGCACCTTCGGGTGCCCCACACCGAAACCGGCCATCGTGGTGGACGCGCGGGAATGACGTTCCACGTGGAACAACCGGGCTGATCCGGCTCCTGGCGGCACCAAGCCGTGCCCGTCCCCTCCGGGGGCGTTGGCCACGAACTGATATGCTGTAAAGAGAAGTGTTGAGAATTTGACGTGTTCTTCAGGTGGGGGCGGCAGCATGGCCTACAAGGTTCTTCTCATCAATCCCAACGCCAGGGACCTGGAATCCGAGATGCGGATGCTGGAGGAGCGGGGCCTCCAGATGGTGGGCGCCACCTGCTTCAAGGAGGCCTACGACCTCCTGGTGAAGGACGGCACCATCCACGTGATCCTCACGGAGCTCATCATCCCCGTGAAGAAGCGCTCCAAGGAGACGCTGTCGGGCGCGGAGCTCTTCGGGCGCTTCCTGGCGGTGCGCTACGAGGTGAACATCTTCCTGTTCACCCACGAGACGGACTGCGCCCAGTTCAACACGGGCGGCCTCATCAACGGGTACTTCCACAAGGGCGAGGAGGACTTCGACGACATCGCCGCCAAGGTGAAGGCCGAGGTCATCAGCAGCAAGGACCGGGCGCCCTTCTTCGAGACCCTGGTGGAGTACGCGCGCATGGACAAGGACGCCTGGCACACGCCGGGGCACTCTTCTGGCGACTCCGTGAAGAACTCCGAGTACGCGGGGGATTTCTTCCGGTTCTTCGGCGAGAACCTTTTCCAGTCGGACATCTCCGTGTCCGTACCCATGCTGGATTCCCTGCTGGAGCCCAAGGGCGTCATCAAGGAGGCCCAGGAGCTGGCCGCGCGGGCCTTCAATTCCCGCTACACCTTCTTCACCACCAACGGCACCAGCACCAGCAACAAGGTCCTCATCCAGACCCTGCTCAAGCCCGGGGACGCCATCCTCCTGGACCGCAACTGCCACAAGTCCGTGCACTACGGCGTCATCGTCGCCGGCGCGGAGCCGCTCTATCTCATGCCCAGCGTGAACAACACTTACGGGATCTTCGGCCCCGTGCCCAAACAGCGCATCATCCAGAGCATGGACGCCGCCCTGAAAGCGGGCAAGCGGCTGAAGGTGCTGATCCTCACCAACTGCACGTACGACGGCCTCATCTACGACATCAAGGACATCGTGGAGCAGGCCCACGCCCGGGGCATCAAGGTCATCGTGGACGAGGCCTGGTTCGGCTACGCCAACTTCCACCGGGCCTTCTACCCCTCCGCCATGGCCGCGGGGGCCGACTATTCCACCCAGAGCACCCACAAGACCATGAGCGCCTTCTCCCAGGCGTCCATGATCCACGTGCAGGATCCGGAATTCGAGGGCATCCGGGAGTTCTTCCAGGAGAACTTCAACATGCAGGCCTCCACCTCCCCCCAGTACCCCATGATCGCCAGTCTGGACGCGGCCCGGCGCCAGATGGCCATGGAAGGCTATGCCCTCCTCCAGCGCACGCTGGAACTGGCGGCCGCCCTCAAGAAGTCCATCAACGCCCTCAAGAAGTTCCGGGTGCTGGAGTTGGAGGACCTCCTCAGCGATGAAGTGCGCAACGACGGGATCCGCCTGGATCCCACCAAGCTGACCATCGACGTGAGCGCCTCGGGCTACTCCAGCAAGGAGATCGAGCACCTCCTCCTCACCAAGCACAACATCCAGATCGAGAAGAGCACCTTCAACACCATCACGGTGCTCATCACCATCGGCTCAAACTACTCCAAGCTGAACCGCCTGGTGCTGGCCCTGGCCAACATCCAGCGCATGAGCGGCGCCCGCCGGGAGAGCGAATCCGCCAAGACCCTGCGGGACTTCAAGCTGTCCCTTTCCCGCATCCGCTTCCTGCCCCGCTATGCCTTCTACGCGGCCAGCGAGAGCGTCCCCATGCGTGACGCCGCGGGACGCGTGGCCACGGCCATGGTCGTGCCCTACCCTCCCGGCATCCCCCTCCTGGTGCCGGGCCAGCTCATCACCGAGGACATCCTCAACGCCCTCATGACCTACCGTGACTACGGCGTGGAGATCCACGGCGCTCCGGACGGCCTGCTCAAGGTCATGACCCCCGCGGAGGAGGAGCGCCTCGCGGGCCAGGGTCGGGAAATGACGCCCCTGGAGCTGGTCTAGGATATGGAACTCGGGGTCCTGTCCCTCGTCCCCGCCCTGGTCACCATCCTGGTGGCCCTGGTCAGGCGGAGGGTCGCCACCGCCCTTTTCTGCGGGGTGGCGGCCGGGGCCCTGGTCCTGGCGCGGTTCCACCCCTTGGCGGCCCTGGGCAACCTCTGGCACACCCTCAAGGGGGCGTTCACGGACGTGGACCGTCTCAAGATCGTGGTGTTCATCCTCCTCATCGGCGGCCTGCTGGAGCTCATCTCCGCCAGCGGTGCCTACAACGCCTTCGGGCGGGCCGTGGGCAGGACCTTGCGCACCGGCCGCAAGGCCCGCATGGCCGCGTGGGGGCTCAGCTGCTGCATGTTCTTCGACGACTATGCCAACGTCCTCATTTCGGGAACGGCCATGCGCACGGTCACGGACCGGAACCGCGTCTCCGCGGCGATCCTGGCCTACCTGGTGGACGNNGACGTGGTCGCCCTGCTGGCCAGCGTCATGCTGGTGTCCACCTGGGCCGCCTACGAGGGCGCCCTCATGGTGGACGCGGCCCGGGACGTGCACGTGCATGGGGGCATGGCGGCCTTCTTCATCCAGTCCCTGCCGTACCACTACTACACCTACCTGGCGATCTTCCTCTCCCTCCTCGTGGCCTGGTCCGGCAAGTGGTTCGGGACCTCCATGGACGACCACGCCTACCGTCCCGCCGTCGAAAGCCGCATGCGGGGCACCGGCGCCCGGGCCCGGCACGTGATCGGACCCATCCTTACGCTGCTGGCCACGGCCGTGGCGGGGCTCTTCTTCTTCGGCATCCGCGCGCTGCGCCTGCAGGGGGAGCCCATCTCCCTCATCCGGATCCTGGGGGCGGCACCCTCGGTGAACGTCCTCATCGGAGCCACCCTGCTGGCCATCCTGGTGGCCGCGGCGATGCTTCTCAAGGGCAACGTCCTGGCCCATTCCCACGTGCGGGTGCATTTCCACCGGGGCATCGGGGGCATGGCGTCCATCGGCTTCATCGTGCTCCTGGCCACGGCCCTCTCCCAGCTCTCCAAGGACCTCGGGACGGGGCTCTACATCGCCCACACCTTCGAGCGCTTCCTGGGGCCCACCACCCTCCCCCTCATGGTCTTCCTCATCGCCCTGGCGGTGACCATCACCACGGGGTTCAGCTGGGGTTCCATGGCCATCGTCATGCCCGTGGCCTTCCAGCTGGCCGCGGCCCGGGGCGGCGGGATGGTGCCCGTGGTGTCGGCCGCCGTCATCACCGGGGCCGTGGCCGGGGAGCACCTGGTGCCCTATTCCGAGAAGGCCGTCATGACCGCCGCGGCCTGCGGGATACCGCCCATCTACCACATCCGCACGCAGCTGTTCCAGACCCTGGCGGCGCTGGCGGCGGCGGCCATGGGGTTCCTGATGATCGGCATGGGGATCGGGGTGGTATGGACCTACCTGGCCCCCGCGGCCCTGCTGCTGGGTCTCCACGCGGCCTTCGCGCGGGACGGGGGCTTCCACCCGGACCACTGACCTGGGCCGGTATCCCCTAGGATCACCACCTCCAGGCCAGTCCTGCTTTTCCCGGCGATCCTCGGTCACCCCGGC
>DBME01000401.1 GCA_002298155.1 Holophagaceae bacterium UBA706
GTCAGGGTCATGTCCGAGGTCACGTTGGCGACGGTGACGGGGTTCGCAGTGGTGGTGGTGAATCCGGCCCCGGTCCAGCTGGTGAATGCATGGCCCGTGGCGGGGACGGCGGTGACGGGGGTGGCTGAGCCGCCGAAGGCCACGGTCTGGGTGGTGGTTCCCGTGAGGGTTCCGCCGGTGCCGGCCAGGAAGGTCACGGTGAACGTCTGGGGGGCGAAGGTGGCCGTCAGGGTCATGTCCGAGGTCACGTTGGCGACCGTGACGGGGTTGGACGTGGTGGTGGTGAAACCGCTTCCGGACCAGTTCGTGAAGGTGAACCCCGTGGCGGGGACGGCGGTGACGGGGGTCGTCGAGGCTCCGGAAGCAAGGGTCTGGGGGGTGACTCCCGTCAGGGAGCCTCCGGTTCCGGCCACGAAGACCACCGTGCAGGTGGGCGCGGGCGTTCCCCCTCCCGATCCGCAGCCCAGGGTGGCCAGGGCCAAGGCCGCGACGAGGGGACGGAGAAGGGACTTCGATCCACGCATGGCTACCTCTTGGTGCGTATCGACACCCGGAGGGGACTTCCTTAACGCAACCTTGCCGGCGCACCCGTTCTTGGTTCGAGCAGTTATTCACGCTTTCGAGTTTCAAGGCCGGTGGTAAAGGATGGCAGCATACAATTAGAAATATTCAGACAGTCGCTGATGAAATAGAAGCTCTCGAGAATCAATTCGTGCCATGAAAGAAGCCAAGGAACAATTGAAGAATGAGGTTGAACACCAATGAACAAAGCCATGGTATTGATCTCACTATGCCTCGTCCTCGGTAGGGGCAATGGGTATGCCCAGCAAGCGCAACCCGAACAGCCATTAATTGGCGTGGACCTGAAAGATGATGATGCAAGAATCAAGGCCCTCTTTGAATTGATCCGAAGTAGGAACTCTTCGAGGTCAAAATGCGAAGGTGGGGTTAGGCTCATCCTTGATATGGAGCGTCGGAAACCTGCGAGTAGGGCGGAACTCTTTTTCGGGTCTCCCAATTGGCATTGGTATCTTTCGAGATGGCTATACAGCTTTAGAGAAAATGCCACTGGTTCGAATGATCCGGAGCGGGCTGAGGAGCAATGGGCATTCCTCGCTCCATGGGAGCGGCGCTTCTATCCAGGAGCGAAGCTAAGTGAGAGCAAACCGGGAGACTTGCTGGAATCATATCTTCGAAGTCTTGGCTATCTCCAAAACGATGGGTCGAACTATCCTAGGAAGAAGAAAATCAAGGCTGAAGACAAACCGAAAATTTTAGCTTACGTCATGCGGTTATGGGACGAAGCTACTTCGGCGCCCGCACCGGGTGCCCCCCTTCGAGAACCGATTGTTCCTTGATTCTCGACGTCGGAGATCTCAATTCTTGCTGTTGATCTTTTCGAAGAGTGGGATCGCTGTCGGGCCAATGTCCAAAAGGATGAACAAGGGAGATCAAACGTGAAGCATCTTTAATCGATGTCCCCCTTCGGGAGCAGATGGAATTACAACGAGGAGACTCGGCATCTTTCTGGTCACCTCGGGAATTGTCCAGAATAATCCCCCAAGACCGTCTGGTGCTTTGTCAAGGACTGGGGCCATGTTGTGCTACCGGCGCCTCTCCTCATTCCGGTTCCCTAAGCCGTTCCCGGAGCGCTTTCAGCCCGGGCGGGTCGGCGCGGAGCAGGCTGATGTCCGGCAGGGGCCGGGGCTCCTTGATTCCGGCCAGCATCAGTTCGCAGGCCAAATGGTTGTGATGCATGCAGGAGAGGAAAGGGCTTTGGCTCCAGATGGCCTGGTGGACGCGTTGGCCGCTTTGACTGAGAAGGGCTATGAGGTGCTCGGACGCGTCCACCACCAGGCTGAGCTGCTGGCCCGGCCAATTCTCCAGAAGCGAGGGGGCCAGGCCATTCTGCACCACGTCGGCCCCGGGGAGGGTCACGGGCCCATAGACCTGCAGCGCCACCCGCACGCCCCGGTCCAGGGCCTCGCGCAGCTCTCCCTCCAGGGCCTTGTAGGGGCCGGGGAAGATATCCAGCAGGGCGATCTGCCGTGCCCGTCCGAGCATCGTCCGGGCCCGGGCCAGGACCTGTTCGGGGTCCTCGATCCGGTAGATGCGGTCATCGCCTTCGTCCGCCCGCAGCTGGCTGAGGCGGTCCAGGGCCACGGCTTTCCGCTCGGTGAAGGTGCGCTCCAGGCGCGCAAGCAGTTCCCCGGGCGGCACGGCCCGGCATAGACGGACGCCTCCCTCTTCCACGGTCAAGGCGCCCTTGGCCACCAGGCCCATGATGGCCTTGTAGACGTTGGCCGTGGGCTTGCCGATCCCTTGGCCCACCGCGTAGCCCGTGGAAGGCCCCTGCTTGAGAAGGTAGGCGTAGATCAGGGACTCCGTCTCGGAGAACCCGAAGGGGGCAAGAAGTTCTGGAATGCTATCGGCGTTGCGCTTTATCATAGTAGTAGCCCTTGATGCTACTATCATGATTCCCCAAACACCCTGAGGTGTCACCCATGAACTTAAGCGCTCTCCTTCTCCTTGGATCCGCCGTTCCGGTCCTGGCAGCGCCGGCTTCCCTGCCATCCGCCCTGGAGGTCCTGGCCAAGGCGAAGGAGGCCAGCGGAGGAGCCGCCTGGGACCGGATAACGCACGTGGCCTACCAGGGTGCGCTGGAGGCCGGAGGCATGAAGGGCACCCTGGAGGAACTGGAATGCGTTTCGGATGGGCGAAACCTGGCGCGTTACGACCTGGGGGCCATCAAGGGCGCCAGCGGCTTCGATGGCAGCACGGGCTGGACCCAGGACGGTACGGGAGATGTGCGGCTGGAACCCGTGGAACACCCCGGCGTGGAGAATTACTGGAGGATGCGCGCCTTCTGGTTCCCGTCCCGGTGCAAGGCCGCCTTCCAGCATCTGGGCGTTCGGGAAGGTCACTTCCACGTTCTCTCCATCACCCCGGAAGGGGCCACGACACCTTTTGAGCTCTGGGTCGACGGGCAGACATGGCTCCCGGATCGCCTGGTCAAAACCGAGGGCTCCGAGACCGAAACCACCTTCTTCCAGGATTACCGGGAGGTCGCCGGGGTGAAGCTGCCCTTCCGGATCACCACGCCCAAGGCGGACCCATCCCAGGTCACCCGCACGCAGTACACCTCCGTCACCGTGAACGGGCCCTTGCAGGCCAAGGCCTTCGCGCGTCCGGTGCTGGTCCTGGCGGACTGGGGCCTGGAGGGTGGGGCCGAGCAGACGGTGGTGCCCCTTGAATTCATCGGGGACCACCTCTTCGTCATGGCCACCCTCAACGGGAAAGGTCCCTACCGGTTCTTCCTGGACACGGGCGGCGTGAACATCCTGACGCCTACCCTGGCCAAGGCGCTCGGCCTGGAGAGCAAGGGCAACCTGGAGGGGCATGGGGTCGGGGAAGCCGCCGAGACCTTCGGCCTGACCCAGGTGGAGCGGGTCCAGGTCGGGGCGGCCTGGATGAAGGACCAGCGCTTCCTGATCATCCCCAGCCTGGAAGGCATCGGCAGGATGATGGACCTGGAGGTGGGCGGAGTCATGGGCTATGAACTTCTGCGCCGGTTTGTGGCGCGGGTGGAATACGGCCCGAAGCGGCTCACCCTCTTCCGGCCCGACGGCTGGCGCTACACCGGCAGGGGCGTCAGCGTCCCCTTCACCTTCAATGGCCACCACCCCCGGGTGAAGGGTGAACTGGACGGCATCCCCGGCCTCTTCGACATCGACACCGGGTCGGGGGCCACCCTGGATGTTTACAGCCCCTTCGCACGGCTCCATGACCTGAAAGGGAAGGCGGCGAAGGTCATCACCACCGTCACCGGCCACGGCGCGGGGGGCGAGGTGAAGGGAGACGTGATCCGCGCCCGTGAATTGAAGCTTGGCGGCGCAGTCATGGGCAACCCCATCGTGGGACTTTCCACCACCCAGTCCGGCGCCTTCGCGGACGCGACGGGCGCGGGCAACGTGGGGCAGGGGTTCCTCTCCCGCTTCGATCTCACGTTCGACTACCGCGCCCAGGTGATTTACCTGGATCCCAATGCCGACAACGGCAAGCCCGACCACTGGAGCATGACCGGCCTGCGCTGCGGCATGCCGGATACCAGCCTGGTGGAGCAGGTCTATGCGGGGTCTCCCGCCTCCGAAGCCGGCCTCATGGCGGGGGATCGGCTCCTTGCCATCAACGGAGAGGACATGGCGCATTGGAGCGCCCAGCGCCTGCGTGACCTGGGCCGGCATTCCGAACCGGGGAGCAGAACCGACCTCCGGGTCCAGCGGGGTGAGCGGGTCTGGAACGTGACCCTGGTCCTGCGCGAAGTGCTCTGATTCAAGCCGGGATGGCTCTAATCCACCTGTGGGAATTGGCTCTTAACGATAAAAGTTGCAGGTGGTTGGTATTACGCCGGGACATCGATCCCTGCGCTTCGTTCCAATCCCCGGTACCCGAGAACCATCCCGTGCTTCTTGAGCATCTCGTCCCGGAACAGCGGGTTGTAGGCGAAGTAGGTGGCCAGGGACCACAGGTCCTTGGCATTGGTCTTCCGATCCGTCGCGCGACGCAGGATCTGGAAGAGGCTGCTGTGGCGAAGGCGTGCGGCTAGCCCCAGTTCGCTCAAGGTATCGGCGCTCATGTGGCGGGGGCGGAAGGCGACGTGGCCGAACCGGTAGTCATCGTGGAGCCACCAGCGGCCGTCGTACAGGAGGCGCCCTTCCTCCTGCATCCGGGCATGGAAGGCGGTGCCGGGGTAGGGCGTGAGCACGTTGAAGGCGGAAAAGGCGAACTTCTTGGAGAGGGCCCAGTCCACCGTCTCCCGGATGCTCTCGGGGGTCTCGTGGTCGTAGCCCAGGAGGAACGCGGCCCAGAGCATGATGCCGGCGTCCCGGATCCGGGCGACCACGTTGTCGTAGTCTCCGAAGGCCAGGTTGCTGCGCTTGTTCATCGCGGACAGGTTGGCGGGGTCCCGGGACTCGAAGCCCACCACCAGGCCGGCGCAGCCACTGCGGACCATGAGATCCATGAGCTCAGGGTCCCCCACGAATTTCAGGCTGGCCTGGGCGCTCCAGCGCAGCTTCAGCGGTATCAGGGCGCGCAGCAGGGCCTTCGCCGCCTCCGTATCCGCGAGCAGGTTGTCGTCCACGAAGAACACCAGCTTCCTGCCTCGCCGGGCCAATTCCTCCGCCACCTCTAGGGGGTCCCGGGTGAAGGCTCCGCCCTGGTAGAGGTTGCCGGTCACGCAGTATTCGCAGGCATTGACGCAGCCCCGGCTGAGCTGGGTGAGGGCCACGGGGAGGTAGCGCTTGCCCCGGAAGACCTCCCACTCGGGTGCGAATTCCCGGAGGTCCCCCCCCGGGCGCCCCTGGTACCGGGGTTGCAGGCTGCCGGCCTCGGCGTCCGTGACGATCTGCGCCCACACCGCATCCACTTCCCCCAGCGCGACGGCATCGGCGTGGGCCATGGATTCCTCGGGCACCAGGGAGGTGTGGCACCCGCCCAGGACCACCTTCCTGCCCAGGGCCCGGAAGCGGTCCGCGATCTCGTAGGCACGGCGGGCGGTGTAGATTTCCGTGTTGATGCCCACCAGATCCCAGGGCTCATCGTAGGGAACGGGCTCCATCCGGTCGTCGCAGAGACGCACCTCGTGGCCCGGCGGGGTGAAACCGGCCAGCACGGCGAAGGTGAGCGGCTCCATGCGCCCCCGGTCCAGGTAGGGCGCTCCGTCCACGAGGCCCATGTTCGGCTTGATGAACAGGATCCTCATCGTGCCCCCAGCCGGGACTTGGCGCGGATGTCCAGGCACGAGACGACATTGGCGGCCAGGTAGACCAGAAGGTGGCGCACATGGGCCCGGGTGGGGAGCCGGCGCAGGATCGAGCGTACTCCGTGGAATCGCTCCCGGGCCCAGCGGCAGCCGTGGGTCAGGGTTTCCGGATCCATGCCCCGGGGGCGCACCAGGGCCTCGTGCCAGCGGTAGCCTGGTTCCAGCCACCACCGGTCGTAGACCAGGCGGCCTTCCTTGGCCAGCCGTTCGTAGAGAGGAGTGCCGGGAAAGGGCTGGAGGGGGTTGAAATTGGCCAGGAAGAGCTTCTGGCCCTGGGCGAAAGCCAGGGTCCGGCGGAAGACGTCCGGGTCATCCTGGTCATACCCGAACAGGAACGTGCCGTACACCATGATTCCCGCCGCCCGCAACCGTGCGAGGCGGGCCTCATAGGACCCGGCCAGGTTCCAGGCCTTGCCCATCTGGCGCAGGTTCGCCTCGGCCAGGGACTCGAAACCGATGGTGAGGCTCTCGCAGCCGCTGCGCCGGACCAGGTCCAGCAGTTCGGGATCGTCCGCGAGGCTCAGGTCCATCTGGCTCGACCAGCGGAGCTTCCTCGGGACGATGGCCCGAAGCAGGGCGATCAGCGCACCGCGGTCGGCCATGAGGTTGTCGTCCACGAAGAAGACCCGCCGGGCCCCTTCCAGCTCCGCCAGCACGTCGGACAAGGGTCGGTGGCGCACGGCGCCTCCGTAGAAGGCCCGGATGGAGCAGAATTCACAGGCACGGGGGCATCCCCGGCCGAACTGCACCATGCGGACGGGAAGGTACCCTTTGCCCCGGAAGACCCGCCTGTCGGGGGCCGCGGGCTGGGCGGGTCTTCCTTCCGACACGTACCGCCGGCGCAAATGCCCTGCCTCGGCATCCGCCAGCACCTGCGGCCAAGTATCCTCAGCATCGCCGATGACCACGGCGTCCGCGTGGGCTTCCACCTCGTCGGGCAGGAGGGTCGGGTGGAAGCCGCCCATGACGACGGGCACCCCCCGCTCCCGGTAGCGAGCCGCCAACTGATAGGCCCGGCGCGCCGAGAATGTGCACACGGAGAAGGCCACGAGGTCGACCGGGCCGTCAAGGTCCAGGGGCTCCACGCGCTCATCGAAAACCCGGATCTCGTGACGGGACGGCGTGAGGGCGGCCAGGATGCCCAGGGCGAGGGGTTCCATGCGGGCTGGACTCTGGTAGCCCTCGGCGAAGCCCGGCCGGATCAGGTCGATCCTCACCGGACGGCCTCCAGCAGGGGCATGCGGTCCAGGGGATCGCCCAGAGGCAACGCGTGGCGCTGGACCACTTCGACCCGGTGGAGGAGGTTCAGCGCAAAGAATGCCTGGAAGAAGGTCCAGTCCTGGCGGTTCACGGGGTGCATGGCCCGGCGGAGGGTGCTCCGGAGCCCATAGAAACGGCGGCGGATATCCATGCAGGCCGCCTCAAGGTCCTCGGCGCGCATGCCCTTGGGATGGAAGGCGAGGGTGTTGTAGCGGTACTCCGGGTCCAGCCACCAGCGGTCGAAGCGCAGGCGGCCTTCCGCTTCAAACCGGGCATAGAGGGGGGTTCCCGGCATGGGCAGGAGGTGGTTGAACCCGCACAGATACAGACCGTGGCGAACCGCGAAGTCGTAGCTCGCCTCGAAGGAGGCGGGGGTGTCCTGGTCGTACCCGAAGACGAAGGTGCCGTAGACCCGCAGCTTCGCGTTCCTCAGGTTGGTCATGGCCCGCTCGAAGTCCGCCTGGGCGAGGTTCACCCGTTTGTTCATCTGCTGGAGGTTTCGGGCATCCATGCTCTCAAAGCCGATGAGGAGCCCCTCGCAGCCGCTCCGGCGCAAGAGGTCCAGGAGGTCGGGGTCGAGGGCGGCGTTGATGCTCCCCTGGCTGACCCAGCGCAGCTTCAAGGGAATCAGCGCCTCCAGCAGCTCCCGGGAGGTCTTCGGGTCGCCGACGATGTTGTCGTCCACGAAGAAGATCAGCCTGGATTTGTCCCGGACCTCCTTCAGTTCCGCCACGACGGCCTCCACCGGACGGCGCCGGTAGCCTCCCCGGTGGAAGGACTGGATGGCGCAGAATTCGCAGGTGAAGGGGCAGCCCCGGCCCGCCTCCACGAGGCCGATGGGCAGGTAGTGCTTGTGGGCATAGATCGAGCGGTCCGGCACCGCCCGTGTCAGATCGGAGGGCTGGCCCGCCTGGTAGAGCTTCCCGGGGGTGCCGGCCCGGTAGTCGTCCACGACCTGGGCCCACAGATCCTCCGCCTCTCCGGCCACGACGCTTTCCCCGAAGCGCATGGCCTCCTCCGGCAGCAGGGTGGCATGGAAGCCCCCCAGAACCACCGGCACGCCCCGCCGCCGGTAGGCGCTGGCGATCTGATAGGCCCGGCGGGCCGTGTAGACCTCGGTGCTGATGGCGACCAGGTCGGTGGGCTCATCAAAGGGGATGGCCTCCAGGCGATCATCGTAGAAGCGCCGTTCCACGCCTTTGGGCGTCAGCCCGGCCAGCACGGCCACGGGCAGGGGCTCCATCTGCCAGGTCCTCAGGTAGCGCGCGCCGGGGCGCTTGCCGATGCAGGGGTGGACGAAGGTCACGCGAAAAGGGCGGCTCATGGGCGGGTTCCGGTGGATCGGGCGACAAACCAGGCTCCCCCGCCGAGCACCGCGCCCGCCACCACGTCGAGGCCCCAATGGGCGCCGGTGGCGACGGTGGCGAGGGCCAGCAGGCCGAGCCAGATCCAGCGCCAGGGTGCATCCCCGGCGGTGGCGGTGAGCACGACGGCGAAGGCCACGTGCATGCTGGGAAAGGCGTCGTACGGGAAGGCGACTTTGCCTTCCAGGGCGCTCCGCACCAGGCTTTGGGAGAACTGGAAGGAGGGCCCCTGGTAGATCGGCAGGACGTAGTAGGGGCTGCGGGACGGCAGGGCGAAATACAGGGCATAGCCGGCGAGGCCGGCGATGAGCAGGCCCTTTCGCAGCGCCCGGAAGCGCGCGTCGTCCCCCCTGGACAGCAGCACGGCCGGCACCCCCAGAAGGGCGCCATAGAAGCTCAGGTAGGTGCCCACCATCAGCCAGCGGAAGGGCAGGAACGCCATGAAGGGAGCCATGCGCTCGGGAACGCTCAACCCGCCGAGGAGGTGACGCTCCCAGCCTGCGAGGAGCGCCTCCCTGGGCGCTCCGACCCGGGCGGCGATGCCGGAGACCGCGAGGCCGTAGTAGCCCCCCCACGGCACCAGCAGGCAGGAAACCCATGCCATGGCGCGCGAAAAAAGGGTCCGCGGGTTCACGGTTCCAGCCATAGCGGGCTCACCCGTTCGATCTGCCGCCACGCCAGGGGGGTGATGTTCTCCCGGCTCAGGCTGGTGAGACAGGCGAGTTCATCCCCGTTCGCGAAAAGGGGATTGCGCTCGAGGAAGTAGCGCACGTGGGCGTCCCCCGCGCGGCCTTCGGGGATCCTGCACAGGGCGGGCCGGAGACGCTCCTTCCCGGGAACGGCGCGGATGATGCCGGCCGCGGGGTCGTAGGCCTCCCCGAACTTCGCCCGGCACACCGCATCCAGGAGGCGGCGGGTGCCGGCGTCCATGGTGCGGTCGTGGCGAGGATGGAATTCGTTGAAATTCAAGGGCAGAAAGCGGTAGGTGCGGTAGCCCTTGGTGATCAGGAACCAGTGGAAGGGCGCAGGTCCCCGCGCATCCATGAGCTTCAGGAGGAGATGGCCGAAAGTGCCGGCGAGGGCCGGCTGGTTCCAATGGTCCGGGTCCACGATGGTGTCGCCGCTGAAGAGGAACTGGTGATCGACGCCGTCGATATCCAGACACAGGAGCTGGGCCGTGGAGAACCCGGCCAGGGCGCCATCCTGGGTCCGCAGCAGGATGGTCCATTGCTTGCCGTCCAGGTCCCGGTGGAAGGCGGCGGGCGCCAGGCCCTCGAAATGGGCGTCCATCAGGGCGAACATCTGCGCGCGATCCTCCGCCGTGAGGCGGGAAACGGGGAGGATCCAGGGTTGCAGGCTCATAGGCGGGCCAACTCCAGATAAGGGGCTTCGGTGAGGTCGAAGGATCGGAAGGCCTCGATCCCGTCATCCCAGCAGACCCAGCAGAGCCGCGCATGGTAGGGGACGGCGCGCAGGCCCCGGAGCCCGGCCCTCAGCGGGTCCTTCTCGTGCAGGCCCACCAGCAGAAGGGTGGGCATCGCCTCCAGCGCGGCTTCCAGGAGGGCCCGGAAGACCTGGGGATCATCGTCCTTGACGGTCGTGAAGGCCAGGGTGCGCGGCTGGAGGCTCCCGCCGGCGGGGGGCAGGGTGGGATACCCCGTCAGGCGAAGGGCAGCGTTGACCATTGGGCGGGCCAGGCCGAGCCACGGGGCATAGCCGGCCACCCGCACCTGCTTGAAGGCGCTCTGGTCCCAGACGCCGGCGACCCCGACGATGGTCTGCCCCCGGGTGGCGATGCGCAGGTCCTCCTCCCGGAAATCCCGGTACCAGGGCCCTCCCAGGGATTCACCGATGGCTGGGGAGAAGGGGCGCCGGCCTGTTTCCGCGCGCAGGAAGGCGAGAACGTCCCCCAGCGGCACCTCCGGGCAGCGCAGGATGCGGCAGTCCGAGGGGTGGGCACGATGGAACCGGTTCGGGAACAGGGCAAAGGTGGTGTACCTGCCCAGGTCGACGTACCGGGGAAGTCCCGCGCGGCCGCTCTGGAGCATGGCGAGCGCATGGACGTTGTCCTCGAGGATGGTCGTGAGGTAGCCCGGCACCCGGCCGTCCTCGTGCAGTTTCCGGAGAAACTGGAAGCCGCGGGCCAGGCCGAGGCCGCGCCGCGCCGAGGTGAGGCTGCGCAGGCCGCCCAGGTAGCCCACCTCCCGCACGGCGCCGTTCACGTGGACCGGCAGGATGGCCCGGACCCCCATGCCCACCACCTTCCCGTCCTCCAGGGCGGCGATGACCTGGGTGGACGTGCCCTGCACGTCGAGGGCATGGCTGAAGTCGGGTTCCCGGGTATAGGCAAGCCGGAAGGCCCCGGGCATGGGGTCGTCGGCCATGAGGCGGCGGAGGTCAGGCTCGTGTGCGGCCTCGGCCTGCTGGAAGCGCATCATCCGGTCACCAGGATGCGGTCCGGATCCGCCTGGAGCCGGTGCATGTAGCGCCGGTAGGCGAGGTTTCCGACGAACGCGACCGGGAACCAGATGCCCGCCGCCAGGGTGCGATGCAGCATGGACCGGAGGGTGAAGGTCCGGGTGTGGGCCCACCGGAACCCGGCGTCCAGGTCCTCGGGGCTCATCCTGGCTGGGCGGAACACCACGTGCTGGGTGTCGTAGTGACGCCAGTTCTCGTGAAGCAGGCGGCCCTCCTGTTTCAGCCGTGTGTAGGCGCCCGTGCCGGGGTAGGGGGTGTAGATGGCATACCTGGGGATGTCGATGCGCAGCTCGTCCACCAGGGAGACGGTCTCCTCGAAGATGGACGGTGAATCGTGGTCGAACCCGAAGATGAAGCAACCCTGGACGAGGATGTTCCTCGAATGGAGCTTGCGCATCACCTCCGCATAGGAGGCGGGCTGGTTGAAGCCCTTCTGGATCCCCTGGAGGGCCGGCGCGTTGAGGCTTTCGAATCCGATGAGCATGTAACGGCAACCGGACCGGGCCATGAGGTCGAGCAGTTCGTCGTCATGGGCGATGCGGGTGGTGCACAGGCCTCCCCACTTCTTCTTGAGGGGGATCATCGCCGTGAAGAGCTCCTTGGCGTAGTCCCGGTCCTCGGTGATGGACACGTCGTTGAAGGCGATCCGCCGCGCCGGGATCTGCCTCAGCTCGTCGACGACATCCTGGACGGGCCGTTTGTGGAAGCCGAACTCCGCCGCGGGAACGGTGCAGAAGTCGCAGGTGCCCTTGCAGCCGCGGGTGGCGAAGACGGTGTTGGGCATCATGTAGCCGAAGCGTTCCTGCAGGTCCCGCCGGGGCATGGGCAGGCCGGCGAGCGGCGGCTCGGGGTCGTGGTAGCGCGGCTGAAGGGCGCCCTGGGCGAAATCCTTGAGCAATCGGGGCCACGACCGCTCCGCGAAGCCCGTGACGATGGCATCGGCATGGGCCGAGGCCTCCTCAGGCCGGAGGGTCACGTGTACGCCTCCCAGCACCACGGGGATGCCCTTGGACCGGAAGTGGTCCGCCCAGTGGTAGGCCCGGTGGCAGGTTCCGGTGAGGGCGCTGATCGCCACCAGGTCGAACCGCTCCTCCGCGGGGACCGGGGAGATGCTCTCATCCACAAGGCTCAGGTCCGCCTGGAGGTCCTCCGGCACCAGCGCCGCCAGGAGGGTCAAGGTGAGCGGAGCTTCGCGCAGGGACCTGGTGAGGGAGCCCAATTGAACCTTATGGATACGTCCATCAGGAAGGAGAAGTAGGATTCGCATTTTGGCCTTGAATCATAAGTTTATGAGGATGTTGGGATTCGGACCAGTAACGCATACTTGGCATTCTTTGGGTATCGTCATTTGTATGGGATGGGTCGGACTGCTTCATAAGATGCACCTTGCTGGATGCAGGCCTGCGCGGCGTGCCTTCCAGACGGCCCTGGGTAATCCGGAAACGGTCCAGCGGGCGAGGCTCGGCGCTGTCCTGCGGTCCATCGGGGCCGCGCCCGCCTGGCCGCAGCTGGATCCCACGATCGGTTATGAGCGGTTCCGCCAAGCGGTCCGGCCCAGCACCTACGCGGACCTGGAACCGGAACTCGAGCGCCAGCGCCGCGAGGGTGTGCCGCGCCTCGGCCCGTCCGGCGGGCGCTGGCAGCCGACCAGCGGGTCGACCTCACACCGGAAGTGGATCCCCTATCCGGCACCGTTCCTTGCGGAGCTGAACGCCGCGGCTGGCGCGTGGATGGCCGACCTTGCGCAGATGGCGCCGGCGGCGTTCCAGGGGCGTCACTACTGGAGCCTGTCCTGGCTGCCCACGGAGCAGAGGGAGAAGGGGGGTGATCCGGACGATCTGAACCTGCTGCCTGCCTGGAAGCGGCTGGCCCTGGGGTCGGCCATGGCCGTTCCTGCTGCCGTGGCGAACCTCGAGACCAGCGGGGAGAGTCTCCTGGCAACCGCGGCATGGCTCGCGGCCCGCCGGGATCTGGCCCTCATGAGCGTATGGAGCCCCACCTTCGGATTGTCGCTTCTCCAGACGCTTGCGGATCATCGGGACGCGTTGGCAGAAGGGCTGCGCACGGGACGCTGGCCCTGGGGGCCAGGCCCGCGGGAGCCCGGCGCCGGCGATCGCCTCAAGGCCTGGAATGGCTCCCTGGACCCCGCCTTCTTTGCGGAACTATGGCCACGCCTCGCGGTCGTCAGCGCCTGGGAGGAGGGCGCAAGCGCGCATCATGCGCGGCGCCTGCGTGGGCTGCTGCCCCATGCGCGCTTCCAGGGCAAAGGACTTTGGGCGACCGAAGGCGTGGTGACGATCCCTTTCCGGGACCGGCACCCCCTTGCGCTCACGGGCCATTTCCTGGAGTTCCGTTGTCTTGCCACCGGCCGGATCGTCCCGTCCTGGGAGCTGGAGCCGGATCAGGAGGTCCAGCCGCTGCTTTCCACCTCCGCTGGTCTGTTGCGCTACGGTCTGGATGATCGCCTGAAGGTGACCGCGTTCCTCGACCGCACGCCGTGCCTGACCTTCCTCGGGCGCATCGGGGGGACCGACATGGTCGGCGAGAAGCTGGATGAAACCGCGGTGGCGCGGGTCCTCGATGGGCTTGAACGGTCCAGCGGTGTGCGATGCCTCACCCTCTTCGCGGTGCAGGGCGAGCCATGCGGTTACGCGCTCCTGGGCGAAGGCGGGGAGGAGGGGCTGTTGCGCGGTGCCGAGTTGGAGGCGGAGCTTGGGCGATTCCACCACTATCGCCTCGCCAGGGAGTTGAACCAGTTGGCACCGGCGGAGGTGTGGGTGGTTCCCGACGCCAGGCCCATCCTCGCCAGGCTCGCGGCGGTCCGCGGGCAGGGGGAAGGGGAGGCCAAATCCGCGCGGTTGGAGGCGTGGCCGGTTTCGCTGGAACGCCTACCGGTCGAGGCGCGGGTTAGCGAATAAGATCCGACGTTCCGAGGGGCGGAATTCGAATCAATCGCTGGGAGCAATTTCGGAAGACCACCGTTTCGAGGTGGCCTGGGATCGGCGCCGAGGCGGAGGGGTCGGTAGGGCAACCCGGAATATTTGAACTTAAAACCATGTAAATATAGATCTTGTATTGACATTTTGGTACCATGTAGGACCACCCGAAAACCAAAGAGGCAGTCCAAAGAAGCTCAAATGCATTTGAAAAAGAAGGGCATTTCGGGCATCTCTTGCCGAGGCGCCTCTCGCACGCCTCAGGACGTCATGAAAAGGGAACCTATGGGTTTTTCAACCTCTGTTGTTGATTCAGACAGCTTGAAAACGGAACAAAAGATTGTTGCGAAAATAGTTATTGTTTTTCTAGTGATGTCGATTTTGTATGTCTTGGTAATTGTTTTTAAGAATCGTTTTGATGAAATTTTCGAATCCTTACATCGAAACGAGCAATACCTTAAACTCGACTCGGGTCTTCCATCTGGCCATTCACCACAACCCGGATTAATGAAGATGCTATCGAAAGGAATTAAGTACGATTACGCTGGGACGTTTTTCATGAATTCTGTATGCATTCCGGGGTTCGTTATTGCAGGCTATCGATTCTCAAAAACGAACCCCGTTGGCTTCCGCTACGTAATATCTGATTTTTTAATTGCTAATCTGGTGATCAGTTTTGCAATGGCTATATCGGCTGTTTTCTACAAGATCCTATTCCGGCCTGCTTCGGGTTTTACCTTTATTCCTTACACCTCTGCTTCATGGTGGTACCTCGCACTAGCTTTCAGATTCATGGCCGTGCTCCCGTTCACCTTTTTGGCATATTGGATCGGCTGGAAAATCATTCAGAAATCCGGGAGGGGTAAAAGCCTTACCCCAGGAATAATTCCAGCTGGGGCGGAGGGTTGAAGACCTACCTGCATCGGGCCGGCTCGGCCCCTACGAACAACCGCGCCGAGAGGAACAACCGCAAGGCTGTGCTCTGGCGGAAGGTATCCCTCGGCGCAGAGACACGAGCATCTGTCGGCCCAGAGCCGCTTTTCAATTCCACCGACCCGGCGGCGCGACTGGGGGGACACGAACGCCTACAGATAGCCAATCGGGTCTTCGCCCGCAGCATTGCCGGAGCCATTCTCGTCGCCCTCGAAGCGGTCGAGCTCAGCAAGGATCGCCTCAGCACGGCGTAGGCTGGCACCTGCGGCGAGGGCCTCGAAACGGGTGGGGGCCCAGCGAGCAATAAGGACGGTGAGCCCCCATCCCAGGAAGCCGAAAGCCAGGTTGAGGCCGTACCAGGGGCCGAGGTTCCGGACGAGGTCCGCTCCGAAGAGGCTCATGAGGGCCATGGCGAGAAGGGGCAGCCAGAGCACCCACCAGGGTAGGCCCAGCGCGTGCAGGCCCACCCGCGCATAGAAGTGGCGGATCCCGGCGAGGNNGCGCTGGAGCTCGAGCACCGGCAGCTCGGGCCCCAGGCCTCCGAGCAGGACGTGCATCCGTATGCCGAAGAGGAGGAGGGCGAGGCCGTAGGCGTGGAGGACGAGGCCCGTCGCCAGGAGATGGGGCACGGCGCGGTGCGCCACCCAGAAGGTGCCGCCCCACAGTGCGAGGAGGGCACCGAGGCCCATCTGGAGCGCCTGGCCACGCAGGAGGGGGCGTAGGCTCGCCTTGAAGCGATCCAATCCATGCTGGCGGGCAAGGTCCAACTGCAGGGCCGTGAGCTTCGCCACGTCGG
>DBME01000250.1 GCA_002298155.1 Holophagaceae bacterium UBA706
GCCCCGGAGGGACCTGGCCGCGGAGGTTGCGTGGCCGACCTATTCCGCCGGGGTGGCGGCGGGGGTCTCGTGCACCACGAAGCTCCTGCCGGTCAGCTTCTCCAGCAGTGCAATTCCAAACAGCCCGTTGACCATCGCGTTGCCTTCGCCGGCGCCGCCGCCCATCACCAGGTTCTCCGGGATGAGTTTCAGGTTGCTGCCGGCGATCTTGTCGATGACGCGGATCTGCCCGAAGACTTCGCGGCCCATGGCAGCCACTTCAAGCTTGTAGGCTTCGGCGGTGGACACGCCCTTGGCCAGGATGATCTCGGCCTCGGCGCTGCCGACCTTCTGGGTGGCTTCCGCGTTGGCGGCGGCGTTGAGCTTGGTGGCTTCGGCCTGGCCGCCGGCTTCAAGGCGCATGGCCGTGGCCTGGCCTTCCGCCATGAGGATGGCGGCCTGCTTGGCGCCCTCGGCCTCCTTGATGTGGCTCTCGGCGAGGTTCTTCTGGATTTCCACGTTGCGCTCGGATTCCACGACCTTGGGCTGCATGTTGGCCTGGGCCTTGGCGTTCTCGAGGTTGCGGCGCTCGTCCTGGGCTTCCTTCTGGGTGGCGAAGGTCTTCTTCTCCTGCTCGGCGATCTGGCGGTCCGTGACGGTCTTGGTCAGCTCGGGGGGCAGGACCACGTCGGCGATGAGCGTGTCCTTGGAGTCGATGTGATGGACCTTGAGGACGGAGTCGATGTGCTCCTTGGCCTTCTCCTGGAGTTCCTTGCGCCGGGTGTAGAGGTCCAGGGCCTGGATGTACTGGGCGGCGTTGCGGAAGTGGGAGCTGATGGCCGGCTCCAGCACCTGGCTGATCATGTTGTTGATGGAGCCCAGGTTCGCGATGACCTTCGGGGCGTTCTTCATGGGGATGTGGATGATGACGCTCACATCCATGTTCACGTTGAAGGCGTCCGCGGTGCGCAGGGTGATCGTCTTGAGGTTGGAATCCAGCTCATGGGCGCTGGAACGGTTGTCGGCCCAGTTCAGCAGGATCTGGGTGGTGGGCACGATGTCCACCTTGCAGATCTTGGTGTTGAGGGGGTGCTTGCCGGGCTGGAGCGGATCCGCCCAGATGCCCTTGCAGCCGTTGCTGACGATCTTGGCGTTCACGGCGTCGTCCGTGAGGTCCTCGCCTTCGGCGCCCACGTAGCTTGTCACAACGCCGCAGTTGCCGATGTGCACCTGGATCATGTCCACCTTCTCGATGGTGGCGAACCAGGGGTTGATGGCGTAGTTGCCGGCCCGCAGCACAGGGATCTGGAGGCCTTTCTGGCCGCCGGCCTTGAGGAAGGCGTCCGCGTCCTGGAAGTTGTCGTGGGTGCCCAGGGGCAGCTCCTCCGCGGCGATCTTGGAGGAATCGATGATGGGCTTCCCTTCGTTGATGGTGACGATGCCCACCTGGTCGGCTTCGATGTGCGTCCAGTCGACGATGTCGATGACCTTGAAGAGCTTGGGGTTCAGGCGGTAGACACCGGGCATGAGCACGTCCAGCTGCCGGCCCTTTTCACCGCCGTTCTTCAGGAAGGCCTCGCCGTCGAAGAAGTTGCCGTGGCCGTGGACCCGGGCCGCCAGCAGGCGCCCCTCGGGGATCTTGGCGCCGTCCGTGGCTTCCACCAGGCCGATCTGGCCACCGGGAATCCGCGTGATGGGCATCTTCTGGACCTGGAACATGATCGTGTTGATGCGGTAGTAGCCGGGGGGCAGGAAGGCGATCTGGGGGCCCTTCTGGCCGCCGTTCTTGATGAAGGCCTCGGCGTTCTGGTAGCTGTCGCATTCCACGGGGGAACCGAAGTTGCCCCCTTCCCGCGTCACGGGCTGGCCCGCGATGGATTCCACATAGCCCACTTCGTTGTCGTGGATCATGGTGGCGTCCACTTCGGTCACTTCGAAGAGGTGCGGGTTGATCTTGTATTCGCCTTCGGGAAGGATCGCCAGCTGGGGACCCTTCTGGCCACCGTTGGCCAGGAAGGCTTCGCCGTCCTGGAACAGGCTGCATTCCACCGACTTGGCCATGAACTGCCCCGAGGGGATCGCCGCGCCGGCCACGGCCCGCACCACGCCCACCTTGTTGGTCTTGATGACGCAGAAGTCGCGCTTGCTGGTCTTGTACAGGAAGGGGATGAGGAGATGGAAGCCGGGGCCCAGGACGCGGGCCTGGACGCCCACTTCACTGCGCAGGGCCACGGTGCGGCCATCGGGCATCTGCCGTCCGAACCAGCGGCGCTCCAGGACGATGATCTGGTTGCCCCGGGCGATGGTGAAGGACTTCAGGAGGATGATGAGGAGCAGGAACGCGCCGACGCCGATCAGGATGAGCCCCGTCGACGGTATCGGGAAATTCATGGAGTGTCCTTTCTTATACAAAAGGTTTGTGGGGTGATTCCAGCAACTATGGCGCTATTCACCCCGCGCTCCAAGAGCACGGACGCCCTCCCCCCTCCCAGGCGGAGGAATCGTGACCGCGCTCACTTAACAGAAATTGACACACCCCTTCCCAGCCCTGAATTCCACCAAATCCCAACGTCACCTGGTTGGAACCTCCCCCTACGTTGGATTTGAACGCCTACGGTGTTTCTAGAAGGTCAGGACGAGGCTGGCGGAGAAGATCGTATCGAGTTTCTTCAGCTGCACCGCGGCCTGGCCCACCACCACGGGGGGCACCTGGGCGATGTCCAGGATGTCCACCGTCTTGAAGGCGGGGCGGTTGTTGTAGGTGAGCGCATACCCCACCTTCAGCGCCAGCGTCTTGTTGAGATTGGTGCTCAGGTCGTTGCGCCAGACGCCCAGGAAATTCCCGCTGTCCTTGAGGCTGTCGGTGAAGGCCAGGTTGCTGGCGAAGGCCGAAGCGGCGCCGATCTTCTGCTCGTAGGCCACGACCAGGTTCCAGGTGCCGAAGCTGTCCTGGAAGCCGGGCGTCTCCACCACGGGCTTGACCCGGGTGTAGCCCACGCCGAGGTCCGTCTGGAACTTCTGCCGGTCGTTCTTGACCCAGGCATAGCCCAGGCCGGCGGAGACCACGGACCGGCTGTCCAGGCCTGACGGGACGTTGCGCTCCCAGCCGGCCCCGGCGAACCACAGCAGCTTCTCCGACAGGTTCCTCGCGAAACGGAGGTTGGCGAAGTAATCCTCCGACGAGACCTGGGTCGTGTCGGTGCGGACCACGGTGTAGTCCGTGGGGGAGGTCCCGGTGGCGCCGTAGGTGATGGCGGTGGTGGACACGCGCACCGCGCCGAGGTTGAAGGCCAGCGTCGACCCCGTGCCCCAGTTGCGGACCATCTCGTTGGAGAAGCCCAGGGACTGGGATTGGGCGTTGCCGCCCACGGACAGCAGGCTCAGGCTGGCCTTGTCAGACCAGGCCGGCGGGGGCGCGGGTTTCGCATCCTGGGCGAGGATCGGTGTGACCAGCAGGAAACTTGAAAGCAGGGCTCTCATCCCGTCCTCCCCAACGTGGCGCATGCCGGTTTATTCCTCCCAGTGTCTCATGGACAGCAACCCCCAAACGCAAAAACCCGCGCACCAGAGGGTGCGCGGGTTCCTTTCCGCCCACGGACCGCCGTGACGTCACTCGGCCAGCGCGAAGACCACCTTCTCGTTGCGGAAGCGGTCCTTGGCGAGGAACCTCACCGTGGCCTCGGTACGGTCGGGGTTGAATTCCAGGGTGTAGTGCTTGTCCTTCTGCAGCGATCCAGGCACCACGTCCACCTTGCCGATCCTGGTGAGGCCGGCTTCGGCGGCGGTCAGGGTGACGGAATCCTCCGTGCGGAGGTCGGCGGAATTGGTGAATTCGTTGTCAGACCAGTTGGCGCCGGCACGGTCCCTGGCGAACGTGGGCACCACGATGACGCCGGCCTTAACCAGCTGCTTGCGGGAACCCACGATGTAGTGGACGGAGTTCAGCAGGGCCACCTGGGCTTCGTTGGAGGCCGTGAGCGTCTTCACATCCGCGAGCATCTTCGTCTTCTCGGCCTGCAGGCCGTCAATGTCGCTGGTGAGCTTCTCCTTCTGGGCCGTCAGGTCCGCGATGCTGGCCTGGAGCTCCTGGGCATGCTGGTTGGCCTGGTCACGCTCGCCTTCGATGCGGGCCTTCATGGCCGCCTGGAGCTGGGTGGGCGATGTGGTGGCCTTGCCCTGGGCGACCCAGGTTCCGTACACGCCATGGCTGTAGAAGTGATAGACCTCGAAGCCGGGCGCGAGGTTGTCCATGATCAGGACCTTGCTCACCAGGGTGCGGGCCTTGTCCTCGGACAGCCCCTTCTTCCTCAGGAACTCCATGGCCAGGTTGTAGTGCGTGTCATCGGCCTTGGCGACCTGGGGCCTGGGCAGGGTGGCCCGGATCTGGGCCATGCGGGTGTTGAGGCCCGCGATCTCCTTGTCCTTGTCCAGGATCTCCTGCAGGAGCGCTTGGTAGGAGCTGTTCTTCTCGGCCTTGATGCGGGCTTCGAGGGAGGCCTTCTGGTCAGGCGTCAGCTGCAGGGTCCGCGGGTCGGGGGCCACGCCCACCACACCTGCTTCGGCGATCCTGCGGGATTCCGCGGCTGCGGCGGCGTGGGCCTGCTGATCCAGCTTGTCCACCTCCGCGGCCTTCTGGGCCTGTTCCTTGACCTCCCTGTCACCGTTCGTCAAGCCGCAGGCCGGAGCCAGAAGCAGCAGACCGGCCGCGACAGCGCCGTAGATCGTTGACGATAGCATTCGGAACTTCATGGGTACCTCCGGGTTTCGCAGCGCTTCCCCCGGGGGGGCGTGCGCGCGTGTGGATGCTGGACCGGCTGGCCCCCTTCGAAGGGTTTCAGGCCTCACGCTGGGGACCAGCGGTCTTCTGAAAGCAACTCCCTAATTTCGTCATTAATGTCGGATCTGGTCGCCAGTCCACTTGGTGGCCTGACGGGTTTGACGAACCCCAGGTCCGGATACGCGCGGGTCAAACGTCCGCGCTTGATTTGTCGGGCTTCAGCTTGAACTCGAACCGGATGGCGAAGGCGCTCGCCACCGGTCTGCCGTCCTGGGTCGCGGGACGGAACTGCCATTCCGAGGCCGCATCCATGGCAGCCTTCTCGAGGATCGCGTTGCCGCCGGAGGCCACGCACGAGATGGGCACTCCCTGCTTGTCCACGGCCACCGTTACCGACACGGGCCCTTCAATGCCGAGGTGCTGGGCCAGAAGCGGGTAGGCGGGCTTGATTTCACGCACGGCCACCACAGCCGTCCGATGAAGAGGGCGGGCCGAGGTCCTGGCGTCCGCCGTCTTCTCTGCCGGCACCCAGGGCGGCGTCAGGTCGAACGCGTTGGGCAACTCACTGGGGGACGCGAAATCCGGCAGGAGGGATTCCGGCTTGGCGAGGACGGCCTTTCCCGAGCCCGGGCCGTAGCGTTCCTCGATCCTGTCCTTGATGACGCGTTGTTCCTGGGCGACGTACTCCATGCTGCACAGGACGCCAAGGGACATGCCCACCAGCAGCCCCGTGAGGAAGGGGATGGAGGGGCGCCTGATGAGGGCGAGGTCCCGGCCTTCGTTCTCTGACTTCATGACGTTCGGATCATTCGTATGCGATGCCATGACTGCCTCCCGGATGGAAGGGAACGGGGCTGTCTTCCGCGGGAATGCACAACCTTCGTTCCCTTTGGGTTTAGACACTGGAGACGATAGTGCGATTGGGAGCCCGGGCAAGGCTTTTGGCCGAAATGTTACTTCAGGGTGACAAAAAGATACATTATTGGTATGTCATTAAATTAATGAATTATCTCCTATCAACCGTGAAAACAACCTTTACGAACGCTAATAAGCAGGCTCATGTTCCAGGTGGTCCTTCAGCTCTCGGTCCCGATCCCATGCGTGATGCCCTGGTGGCCGAAGGCCTCCCATGCCAGCACCCGGAACCGGTCCGTGTGGCCCCAGTCCACGCCATCCTTCCACAGCTTGTAGTGGATGAGTTCGTGCTCCAGGATGCGCTGGACGATCTCCTCCGGATTCCGGCAGTTCATGCCGCACACCTGCTGGGGCCAGGGCCAGTCCCTGCGGCGAAGCAGGGGGATGGACAAGCGGATCTCCGGATGCCACACGCCGCGCCGGTCCTTCTCCACCACGAAGAGTCCCGCGCACCGGTTCATGCGCGGGGACCAGATGATGGGCAACGTAGGCAAGTCCCAGCCGGCCTGACGAAGAATGGTTTCAGCCTGCTGGCGGAGGGTGCCGCCGCGAGCCTGCGCTTGCTCGGCCGAGCGAATCGGTTCCTGGAAGCCGGGTGCGTCCATGGGGGTTCCCACGATCGCCTCCAGGGGGATCCGTGGTGTTTTCAGGGGGGATGGGATGGCAGGGTCCTTCACTCCACTATTTTGCGGCAGATCCAGGAATTTGGGGGCGCCTCCTAGTGGGCAGCGGGGCCCTTGGTGCCCAGCAGCGCCTCCATGCGCTTGAAGCCGGGGTGGTCGACGCCGGCCTTGCGCAGCGCCTCATAGTCGCCTGCCACGGCTTCCCCGAAAGGCCTGCCGAAGAGTTCCTCGCCGCGGTGCGGAAGCAGGATGGCTTTGGCCTCCTCCTCGCGGTTCAACAGGATCAGGGCGTGGGATTGCACGATAAGGATCCACACCTCGCCCGGAGTGATGGCCAGGGCTTCCTGGGTTTCACGCAGGGCCACCGCCGGATTGCCCAGGAACAGGTGGTCGAGGGCGAGGCTGCCCAGAACCGGCGCCATGGACGCGTGGCCGCCGGGGAAACGTTGCCGGAACAGCTTCAGCGCCTCCTCGTAGCAGGCCACGGACTGACGCACGTGGTCGGGGCCTCCGATCAGGGAGTGCACGGTGGCCAGGTTGTTGAGCAGCGCCGCAATATCGTCGTGCTGGCCATCGGGGAACAGCTTGCGGTAGATCGCCAGGGCCTCCTCGAACCGCACGGTGGCGCGCTCCAGGTTCTCGGTGCCGCCCTGGATCCCGTAGACGTTCCCCAGGTTGGTGAGGGTCAGGGCGATGCCGATCTGGATGCCGTCCGGGAAAAGCTTCCGGCGGATGGCCAGGGATTCCTGGAAGCAGGCGCTGGCGCGCTCGAATCGCTCCGGCCCGCCCAGTTTGTACAGGGACAACCCGAGGTCATCCAGGGCGCTGGCAACGTCATCCTGGGGCCCGGTGGGAAAGATGCGCCGGTAGAGCGTGAGCGCCTCTTCGCAAAGCGCCACGGACCGGGCCAGGTTCTCCGGTCCGCCCAGGTTCTGGTAGGCGCCTCCCAGGTTGAGGAGGGAATGGGCCAGGGTCAGGCTCACACCGTCCGGGAACAGCTTGCGCCGGATCGCCAAGGCCTCCTCGTAGTTTGCCGCGGCCCGTTCGAGGCCGGACCGGTCGCCCAGGTCGGCAAAGGCGTTGCCCAGGTTGCTCAGGACGCCCGCTAGCCCTTCGTTCGGTTCCCCTCCGTGAAGGGCCCGCCGGATACGCAGGGCATCTTCGAAATACGCGATGGCCTTCCTCAGATTGGCGGCGCCCCCCAGACGGACGTAGCAGGCACCGAGGTTGTTCAGCGTCTGGGCAAGATCGTCGTGGATGCCTCCGGGGAACAACTCGCCTCGGATGTCCCTGGCCTCCTGGAAGCAGCGGATCGCCTGGGCCAGAGGCTCAGCGCCGTCCTTGGCGAGGTGGGCCAGGCCGAGATTGTCGCAGGCTGCGGCCACGTCATTGTGGACCCCGCCGGGATGACGCAGGCGGACCAGGCGCAGGCTTTCCTCCAGGTAGGGCAGCGCCTCCTGGTAGTGGGACAGCACGCGCAGGGCGCAGCCCATCCGGCTCAGGCCCTGGATCAGGCGGTCCGGGTCGCCGCTGGCGCGATCCTCCTCCAGGGCCTTCCGGTAGAACGCCTGGACCTCTCCGAAATGCTTGAACTTCGCCAGGTACGCATTCAGGTCCAGCCGGTAGGCCCGGGTCTGGCCCGCCTCAAGGGTCTCGGCCACCGCGATGGCGCCCTCCTTGCGGCCCTCTTCCACACCGATCATGGCCTCGTGCCGGATCATCACCCGGCCTTCGGTAACGCCGTACCGGATCTCCTTGTGCGGATCCACGGCCACGGTGTACCGGGTTCCCCGGACGATGGCCTGGAAGTTTTCATGGCGGACATTGAAGAATTCCAAGGCGCGCTTGACGATGCAGGAGAGGCCGCCTTCCTCAAGGCCGTACTCCTCGCCCCGGCCGCTACCGGCGGCCACCCGCAGCCGGGTGCCCGGGAGCATCCGCACGGTGTTCCCGTTGGTGCTCTGGAGCGTCACCGTGAACCGGGCCGGCGTGACCAGCACCACGCCCGCGGGGAAGGCGTCCCCGACCTTGACGCCCTCGGCCAGGCTCACACCGGCGCGCTCCACGGTGAGGATGGCGGTGGTCACGTTGGCGCCATCCCGGGCCAGGGCCTGGATCTTCAAGGACCAGCCTTGGGCGTGGGCAGGGTGGTGCAAGGCCAGAGCCAGGGCCAGGAGCCGGAGGAAGTGCTTCACATGGGTCATTCGGTTTTCCCGCGGTTTGGTTTTGGAATAGGTCCATACTAACATTAACAGTTCTACGTTCAATGACTTAACTCTTTGGAGCAGCTCATGGGCGATACCTGCCCTTCCCTGCCGATGCCAGTGTTCACGCCCGATCTCCTCGAACGCATCGCCGAGCAGGTCCACGTCACCTGGGCCCAGGGCCGCCAGGACGAGGGCTGGGTGCTGGGCCCGGTGCGTGACGACGCCCTCAGGCAGCACCCCTGCCTGATCCCCTACGCGGCCCTCCCCGAGGAGGAGAAGGCCTTCGACCGCCAGACCGCCCTGGCCAGCCTCCAGGCCCTGGTGGCCCTGGGCTACCGGATCCTGCCTCCGGAGGAGGAGGCGGTCACCGTCCTCCTGCCGTCACCCGCCGCCACCCGGCAGGGTTCTCAACCCCTTGGCCACGGCCCCCTTCAGCCGGGTCTGCGCGTGGGCAGATACCACATTCTGGATAGGCTCGGAGGGGGCGGCTTTGGCGAGGTATGGCACGCCCGGGACACCGGTATCACCGGGCGGGAAGTGGCCATCAAGGCCATCCGCCTAGGCCACGATTCCCGCGAAAATCTGGGTTCCGAAGCCCGGATCATGACCCGGATCTTCCACCACCCCAATTTCCCGGTGCTCTACGACGTGCTGGAGCAGGGGGGCGAGTTCTTCCTGGTGGTGGAATTCCTGCCCGGCTACGACCTTGATCGCCTGACGAGGGAGGGCCAGGGCCCGGTGGGCTGGGCCGACGTGCGCGCCGTCCTGGCCGGGGTCCTGGCAGGCCTGCACCACGCGCACCGGTACGAGGTGCTGCACCAGGACCTCAAGCCGTCGAACATCCGCATCTTCAACCCCCTGGGCCGCTTCCGGCCCATCCGGGAACGGGACGTGAAGATCCTGGATTTCGGCCTGGCCTTCCTGTGGAAGGAGGACGGGGTGCGCGCCACCCTTGCCGGAACGCCGGCCTACATGAGCCCCGAACAGATTCAGGGTCTGCCCCTCACGCCAGCCTCCGACCTCTACACCGTAGGCTTGATCCTCTACGAGCTGGTCACCTGCCGGCACCCCTTCCAGGTTCCCGCCGAGGCGCCCTTTGAGGCCCACCGCGAGGCCCGTTGCGGCCCGCCCCCCTGCGATCCTGCGACTTGGCGGCCCGGCTTGCCGGCCGACCTAGGCACGGTCCTGGCCCGCTGCCTGGCCAAGGATCCCGCCCAGCGTTACCAGGAGGCTCAGGCCCTTGAGGGCGACCTCCTCCCCATCCTTGACCGCCTGTCCTTGAGCGACCCTGCACCCACCCGCTGGGAGGTGCTGTGAAACCGGGCCCCTGGCTGCGCCGGCGGGCCGACCTGCTCCTGGGTGCTGCCGGCGCCCTGGCGTTGTTCCTGGCCTTCGGCCTCCTTCCCGAGCTTCACGCCTTCGACATGGCGCTGGCCTCCTGGCTCCAGGGCGGCAGCAAAACACCCCTGAGCCCCGCCATCGTCCTGGTGGACGTACCCAAGGGCAAGGACATCGTCGAGTTCCGGCAACGCCTGGGGCAGCTGCTTTGCGAATTGGCCGCGGATCCGGACAACCGTCCGCGCTGCGTGGCCCTGGATCTCTGGTTCGACGCCGATATCCCCGGCATCGAGCCGGTGGCCCGCGGCGTTGCCGCCCTTCAAGGGGCCGGCTGCCCCGTGCATGGCGTGCTGAACGTCCAGGAGGAGAACGGCCAGCTGGCCCAGGACGACACCCGCCGGGTGCATCTGGGGCTTTATGAGCGCATGGACAGCGTAGGCCACAACCTCATCGCCCGCGGTCCCTCCGGCCCCTACTACCAGGCCAGCCTCCCCAGCGGCCGGGTCGCCATGGCCCTGAACCTCGCCGGCTCCGGCCCGGTGCCCGAGGGCAGGCGTCTCATCCATATGGGCCCACCCCTGGAGCTCGCCCCCAGCGACCAGGTCCTGGGGTTTGATCCCCAGGTCCCTGGCCATTTCCGCCGCTTCGGCGCCGGTCCCGCGGCACCTCCGGTCTGGACCGGACGCATCGTGCTGGTGGGCCGGCTCAGCGACGACCGCAGTCCGTACCGGGATCGCTCCGGCCCCGAGGTGGTGGCCTGGGCCATCAACGATCAGGTGAGCCCCCAGGCCGTTGGCAAGGTGCTGGACAGCCCCGCCCTCCACGGCGGCCTGGCCCTGGCCATGCCTGCCTTCGGCCTCCTGGTGTTCCTGGGCCTTCTCCGGTTCCTGCACGCTTGGCGCCTCAAGCCCTGGCGTATCGCCGCCCTGGCCGGCCTCGTGGCCCTCCTTCTTCCCATCGGCACGATCCTCGTGCTGCGCGCGGCGGACCTTCACTACAGCCAGGTGCTGCTCCCCGCCGCCCTCACGGCCCTCGTCCTTGGTCTGGCCGCCCGCCGCCGCAGCGCCCTCGCCGGGGCCAGCGAACGCCAGCGCCAGGACCGCCTCATCCCCGAGCATCTGGCCTACGACATCTTCCTGAGCTACCGGCGCACCCACGCCCCATGGGTGGAAGCCGAGCTGCTCCCCCTCCTCAAGCCCCTTCGCCATCCCGACGGAACCCCCCTGCGCGTGTTCTGGGACAACCAGGACCTCCATTCCGGCAACTACAACCGCCAACTGGAATGGGCCATCCACGAATCCCGCATCTTCATGCCCCTCCTCACCCCCGACTACTTCGATCCCGACAAGCCCTACTGCTACTGGGAAATGACCACCGCCTACGACCGCGTCCCCACCGGGGCCATGCGCATGATCCTCCTTTTCCACGACGGCTACGACCCCGCCCTCCATGGCCACCGCGCCTTCCCCGCCCTGGCCGCCCAGCACGGCCATATCACCTCGGCCCCGGCCTTCGCTTCCAAGCTCCTGGCGGATCTGCTTGCGGTGGACGCGCAGGGGTAGAGCCATCCGCCCCCAGCGAAAGGGGAACCGCGATGACTCCGCCCTTCACCAGGTCCGTTCGCGGAAAGGGAAGCCGTCACCACCTCACGGGGAAACCTTGCCGATGGGGAAATTGCCGCTGGTCTGGATCGTCGGGGTCTGCTGGCGCTTGAAGACCTGCTCGGAAACCGTGACCACCTGCTCTTCCACATAATCCGCCAGGCCCCGCACGGTGACGAAACCCTCCCGGTTCACATCGGCCTTCCCCCCCAGGCCCTCGATGAGGAAGTAGGTGAACAAGCCGTGGCCGCGATAGCCCTCCAGCGCCGCCTGGGCGTCGGAGGAGGCCGAGAACACGGCGGAACCGATGCTGCGCTGGAGGACCTTGATGGCGGTGGCCTCGGTGAGGCCGCGGGTCTGCTGGAGCAGGGCGATCTGGATCTCCCGGCCGCCCTTGCCGGCGTCGCAGGTGTCCAGGAACACGATCTTCTTCTGGGCCGGAATGGCGCCGATGCAGCGGGCGAGGTCCTTCTGGCTCAGGGCCGATTCGGCGAGGCGGCTGGAGGACAGCAGCAGGACGTTGCTGGTCAGGAGGAAGTACTGCTCCTCGGTGCCCACCACATCCACCACGCCGTGGGAGGCGTCGTAGAAGACGAACACGTCGTTGGGCCGGACCTGGCCCGCCAGGGTTTCGAAGGCCTTGAGGATGGCCTCCCGGGTGGTCGCCTCCGGCGTGGAGAGGACCTGGATGCGAGTCTGGTTGAACAGGGGCGAGGCAGCCTTGCGCAGGGCCTCCCCGAAGGCCACGGCATCGGAGCCCGCGTGCTTGAGCGAGATGGACTGGTTGCGGTAGGTGTCGATGCCCACCACCAGGGCGTGGAAATCCGGCCGGACCACCGCGGCACGGGAGCGCACCGTGACCCGGGCTGGCACGGATTCCATCGAGTTGTCCCCGTTGGAGGCCACCGCCGAAAGCTCGTTCACGCCCGAGGCCAGTGGCACGGTGAAGACCAGGATCCGTTCGCCTTTGCGGGCGCCCTCCTTGACGGCAAGGCCACGCCCTTCGTTGGCCACCTGGGTGCCGTTGAGGAACACCTGCACCCCGCCGATGCCGCCTCCGGCATCCATCACCTTCACGGTGACCGGCACGTGGTCGGCGTCCACCGTGGTGCCGGGAAGCGGCGAGGGAATCGTGACCTCGGGCGCGGGCCTGCGCGACGCGATGTCCGTGAGGTTCTCACCCCCGGGCAGGGCCCGGCCTTCCAGGGCCAGCTGGACCAGCTCGGGGCGGTAGAACTTCCCGAAGAACTGATCGACGCTCCCCACCTCGATGCCCATGCGGACGTTGAGGTGCCGGGCGCCTCCCGGGGAGGCCTGGAAATAGCCCTCGGGGAGGAGCGCGATCCAGGAGTCGTCCTTGAACTGGAGCAGCTGGGCGACCTGCTTGCCCGTGCCCAGGTCCCACAGGCTGGCGGCGACGCTGCCCACGTCGAAGGACAGAAGGTGGCGCGCGTCGGAGGAGAAGGCGATGGGCGTGAGCGCGTTGCTCTGCTGGAGGCGGGTCCTGGCGCCCTGCACCTCCAGTGCCTCCTGCCAGGTTTCGGCGTCCCAGAACTTCACGACTCCATCTCCGCTCCGCGCCGCCACCCGGCTTCCGTCCGGAGCGCAGACGACGGAGGTGACCATTCCGGGGAAGGTGTGGAGCACCCTCGCGGGTTTTCCCGATCCCGGCTCCCACAGGCGCACGGTATGGTCGCGGCCCCCTGACACCAGGAACCGGCCCTTGCCGGCGAAGGCCACCGCCATGACTTCCTGGTCGTGACCCCGCAGAGTCTCCAGGGCCTTGCCCGTGGCGGCATCCCAGATCCGCAGGGTGCCGTCGACGCCCGCGGACGCGATGCGGGCGCCGTCGGGGCTGAAGGCCACCGCATCCACGCCGGTGAAGGTGTCGTTGACGCCCGCCTTCTGGAGGAGGTGCCCCTCCAGGTTCCTCACGGGTGCCCCGGTGCGCCCATCCCAGAGCCTGACCAGGCCGTCGTTCCCGGCGGTGGCCAGCAGGCTTCCATCCGGCGAGAAGGCCATGCCCAGGAGCGTTCCCCGGTGGGCCGCCACGTGGGCCTGCTCCCGGCCGGTGCCGGTGTCCCACAAGCTCAGTGTGCCGTCGAGATGCCCCGTGGCCAGTAGCTTCCCACCGGGGGCGAACCCCATGGAGACCGCCGCGGTGCCCATCCGGAAGGACCGCAGGCAGGTCCCGCGGGCCAGGTCCCACACCGCGATGGTGAGCTCCTCGGCCACCGCCGCCAGGTTCCTGTCCGGCGCGCAGGCCAGGCTGGAAACCGACATGCCGTCGCCTTGGAAGCGCTGGTCCGGCAGGCCCGTGTGCAGGTCCTTCCGCACCAGGCCCGCGCCCCCCGCCAGGACCAGGAATTGGCCGTCGGCGGAAAAGGCGACCGTATCCCAGGACTCCTTCTTCGTTTCGTTGAGGGTCTCCAGGAGCTGCCCCCTCTGGGTTTCATAGATCTGGTAGGTCGGGTTGACGAAATCCTGGTCCTTGAACAGCGCCTTGCGCCCATCCCTGGACAAGGCCAGGAGCTTCATGCCCCGGGGGATGGACAGTGCCTGGAGCTCCGCGCCGTTGGCGACGTTCCACACCCGCGCGAAGCCATCCGCCGCCGTGACGGCCCGGGAGCCGTCCTCGCAGATCATGAGCTGGTCGGGGGACTTCTTGAGCAGGGGGACGGACCACAGCACCCGCCCCGTGAGGGTGTCCTGGAGCGTCAGGTCGTCCATGCCCAGGTGGGAAAGGATCCGCGCGCCATCGGGGGTGAACGCCGCGGGGAACCCCAGTCCGTTGGGCAGGTCCCGGATCACGCGATGGTTGCGGAAGTCCCAGAGCCTCTGGACCTCCCGGGGGCTTCCGGCCTTGAACATGGGCTGGGTTACCACGAACCGCCCGTCCGGGGAGAACTCCAGGTCATCGCGGCTGGGGTCCGCCTGATTGTTGACCGGCGCGGCGAGGTCCTTGCCCGTGGCGACGTCCAGGAGGCGCACCTCGCGCATGCGGCTGAACAGGATCTGCCGGCCGTTGGCCAGGAACGCCAGGCTTCCGCCCAGCCCGCTCCCAACGTCCCAGGTACGGAGCGCTTCGCCCGTGGCCAGATCCCAGTAGATGATCGTGTTGTCCGTCCCCAGGGAGGCTGCGCGCAGACCATCGGGAGTGAACTCCAGGCACATGATGTTCGTGGAATCCCCTTTCAGGGTTCGCACCTCCCGCCCCGACCGCACGTCCCATAGCTTTATGAGGCCGGACCAGCCTCCGGACAGCAGGCGTTTGCCGTCCGGCGACAGGGTCGCCGTGCTCACCCAGCCCACATGGCCGGTCTGCGGGAAGATCTCAGGCGCCCCGCCGCTTCCGGCCATCAAGGGCAGCAGGCCAAGGAAGGCCGTAAGAACCGAAGCGAAGATCCGCATGGCGCACCTGTTGGAGGATGGATCCATCCTACGCCCAAACGAGGCGGACGGCCGGGAAGCAGGGAATTCCGGTGTCTGCCCTTTCCGCGCCAGCCGGGGCGGGCCTCGGGCCGCCCAGGCACCTCCCCCTGGCAGGTACGCTAGACTCGACGGGCGCCCCCCAACCAGGAGAACGCCCATGACCCTCGTCCCGGGCACCCGCCTAGGCCCGTACGAAGTGCTCAGCCAGATCGGCGAGGGCGGCATGGGTGTCGTGTACCGCGCCAAGGATACGCGCCTGGGCCGGATCGTCGCCCTCAAGGTGCTGCCCGCGGCCTTCCTGGAGGATGCCAACCGCCTCCGGCGGTTCGAGCAGGAGGCCCGGGCCGTGGGGCGGCTGAACCACCCGAACATCCTCGCCGTCCACGACACCGGCACCCATGACGGCGTTCCCTACCTCGTGATGGAACTCCTGGAAGGGGAGACCCTCCGGGACAAGCTGGGCGGCAAACCCATCCCTTCCAAACGTGCGGTGGAAATCACCCTGCAGATCGCCCGGGGCCTCGCCGCCGCGCATGATGAGGGCATCATCCACCGGGACCTGAAACCCGAGAACATCTTCCTGACGCGGGATGGGCGGGTGAAGATCCTCGATTTCGGCCTGGCCAAGTCCACCCGGGATTCCGACGCCGAGGGCACCGAAGCCCTGACCCGGCCCATCTCCGACAATCCCCCCGGCGGCACGGCGGCCGGCACCGTCATGGGGACCATGGGCTACATGTCCCCGGAACAGGTTCGGGGGGAACAGCTGGATGGACGGTCGGACCTCTTCTGCCTGGGGGTCATCCTCTGGGAGATGCTCGTGGGGGTGCGCCCCTTCCACCGCCCCTCCGGCATCGAGACCATGCACGCCATCCTCAAGGAGGACCTTCCGGACCCCCCGCCCGAACGGAAGGTCCCGCCCATGCTCGAACGGGTCATGCAGCGGTGCCTCGCCAAGGATCCCACCGGCCGTTTCCATTCCGCCCATGACCTGGCCTTCGCCCTGGAAGCCTCCTCCCTGACGGGCTCCGCCACCTATCCCGGCCTCAAGATGGAGCCCGGCGTCACGCCCCGCCCCCGCGTCCGGACCCGCTGGGGCATGGCGACGGGCGCCGCGCTGGCGCTGGCCGCC
>DBME01000054.1:0-9149 GCA_002298155.1 Holophagaceae bacterium UBA706
TCTGGTTGTATTCCCGTAGGCCATCCTGCGCCCGGAGGCCCAGGGAGGCCTTGGCCGCCTCCAGGCCGCGGGTCACCAGGAGGGCCCGCGCGGGCTGCTGCCCGCGGAGGGCGGCGAGCTTGGCCGGGGGCAGGGGCTGGAGCCCATCGCCCGCCGACAGGGGGCCCCCCGCGGCCAGCAGGGCCGCCAGGGTTGGAATCAAATGCATACGCGACAGCATGGATACTCCTTATTCCAGGGTGAGGGTCCCGACCTTGACGGAGACGTTCTGGATCTGGCCCTCCTGGGTCCCGTCGACGTGCTCGGGCATGGCCCTGGCCTTGAGGATCGTCAGGGGGACGGTCCCGGCGGTGGCCTTGAGGGCGGGGTCGAGGGCGAGGGCGATCTGGAGGACGGTGCGGTCGCAGGTCTTGGCGGAGGGGCCCATGATGCCGCGGGCCTGGTAGAAGATCTCGTCATCGCCCTTCTGGTAGATGCCCACCATGAGCTTGTCGCGGTTCACGCCGCCGGCCTGGAGGGTGGGGGGCATGTCCACGGGGGTGGTGTCCGTGGTGTCCAGGAAGGTGTCCCGGAACACGCCGGCGTCCTTGTAGTAGCCCAGGGGCTTCCCGGCGCCGTCCGTGAACCGCGCGAACTTCACCCGGGCGGGGTCGGCCTGGAGGGTGATGCCGATGCCGCGGAACTTGGTGCCGTTGGCGGGCCCCACCAGGTTGAGCACGAGGCGGGTTCCGGTGCTGGAGGGATCCTTCACCAGCTTCCAGTCCGTGGCGGCGGGGGCGGGGTCGGTGTAGGTCATGGCCGAGGCCACGGCCGGGCTGTCCTTGCCGCTCTGGCTGCCGGAGCACGCCGTGAGGAGCAGAAGGGCCGGAACTGACAACGATCGGAGGATGGTTTTCAAGGGAGACCTCACTGGTTGAACGCGTTGTTGAAGCCTTGGAGGAACATCAGGACGGAGACGTCGTCGCATCCCATCCGGTTGCCCCAGATGTTGGCCGCCGGGTACCGGTTCCAGACCCAGTAGTAGTCGTGGGCCAGGGCGGCCAGGTCGCAGGCGTCCGTGTCGAAGTCGCTGTCCGTGTCCATCTGGGCGGCGTAGACCAGATCCACGGCGAACTGCCTGGGATCGGCCTTGCTGGTGGCCTTGACGGGGAAGGCGCCGCCCCGGTGCACGTAGGGCGCGACGTAGGCCTCGCCCTCCTCGAAGCGGCCCCCTTCCGGCGCCATGTAGGAAAGACCGCCCAGGCTCCAGGTGACGGAGACGTCCGTGGCGTTGGCGACCACGGGCTTGGGCAGGGGCCGGGAGACCATGGCCGGCCAGATGATGATCTTCTTGTAGTTGAGGGGATTGGCCGGGTCCACGGGGAAGCTCACCTGGATGGGTTCGGTCCCGCCCGCGGGCGCGCCCACGTTGATGGCGGCGAAGGCGTTCTTCGCGGCGGCCATCTCGGGGGAGTCGGCCCCGCCCGTGCCGGGGAACAGCTCGGAAGCGGAGGCGACCACCGCCGCGCGGATGGCGTGGTAGTCGGCCTCGATGTCCGTGACCTTGGTGGTCATGGCGTGGAACCAGATGCGGATCGCCTTGTCGTTGCCGATGCCCGCCATGCCCCCGGGGAGGTAGGCCGAGTGGGTCTCCTGGGAGGCGTCGTTCGAGGCGCCCCGGCTCAGGAAGAAGAAGGCGCGGTTGGCGGGGCCCATGCTGTAGTGGGAATCCTCGATGCCGACCCCGTCGAACCAGGCGTCGTAGCTCATGCCGTCCTTGCTGGGCTTGTAGAGCCAGCGCATGGGCGTCACGCCGTCCCGGGCGAGCTGGGGGCCCATGGACCAGAGGTACTGCCAGGTGTTGTGGCCGCCCGGCGCGAGGGTGGTGGTGTCCGGCACCACGCCGCCCTGGCCCCCGGCGCCCCAGTAGTAGTGCTTGACCATGGTGGCGTGGATGTCGGAGTTCGCCTCGTTCAGGCCGGCGCTCTCGATCCCGCTGCCGTCCAGGTTCGCGGTATAGCTCATGACGCCGTGGCTCATCTCGTGGGCCGCCACGTCCAGGGTGGTGAGGGCGCCCATGGGGCTGCCGTCGCCATACTGCATGAGGAACCAGCTGGGGTTCCAGCCTGCGTTGTACAGGGCCCCGCCCATGCCGTCGTCCACGTGGACGATGCTGATCATGGAGCTGCCCAGGCCGTCGATGCCGCCGGGGCGCCCCAGGACCTTGTCGTAGTAGTCCCAGGTGCACTGGAGGGAGAAGTGGGCATCCACCGCCGCGGTCTGGCCCACGGGCTCGAAGAGGTTCGCGGGGTGGTCGGTGCTCCAGGCGAAGGGCTGCCCGTTGCCCCAGGTGTTGACGGCGCTGGTGTAGGCGGTGGTGGCGCTGGTCATCCAGTTGTTCAGGTCATAGGCCACGGTCCGGCTGCCGATGCCCGCCCATTCCGGCCACTCCACGCCGTTGGGGTTGGGCCAGGGCAGGGTGGCGCGGGAGGTGTCGCTCAGGGTGAACAGGCCGGTGTCGCCCTGCTGAAGGGTGTTCAGGGCGACGGTGCCGCTGTACTGGCTGGCCCCGGTGCCCACCGCGGGGGCGTCGGCGTGCTGGACGCCGTCCCAGATCTTGAGGATCTGGCCGGTCAGGCCATCGATGACGAACTCCGTGGCGACCAGGCCCCTGGGCGTGGCCTGCATGGCGCTGGCGCGNNTAGGGTTCGGCCCGGCGGGGCGTGGTCACGCTGAAGCGGGGATCCACCTGGAGCCCGTTCTGGGCGTCCCGCTGGAACTTGAGCCCGTCCTGGTACCGGGTGGGGAAGACTACCTGCTTCACCTGGATCGGCCAGAGGTTGCCTTCCTCGGGAAGGTTCGCCGCGACGATGGTCTTGATCCGCGCCTCATCCAGCAGGGCGGCCGGCTCGAGCGCGATGCCGGGCTGGACCGTGGCGTCGGGGGCCGAGAGGTTGCCCGCGGCGTCCACATGGCCCAGGACCGTGCCGTTGTAGACCTCCACGCCCTGGTAGGTCTGGTGGTAGCGCACGTGGGTGGAGCCGAAGACGTCGGTGACCTGGTTGAACTCCCGGAGGCCGTCCCGGTCCCGGAGTCCGAGGGCGGCCTTGCCCGCCTCCAGGCTGCGGGTCACCTGGAGCGCCCGGGCGGACTGCTGCCCCCGGAGGGCCGCGAGTTTCGCGGCGGGCAGGGGAGCAAGCCCGCTTCCCGCGAGCATGGGGATCCCTGCGGCCAGCAAGGCCACCAGGGCTGGATACCTGTGGACGCGCGAAATCATGAAGACTCCTTTCGATCCATGGAAGACGCGGAACGGGCCGCCGTCCGAAATCGCAGATGCGGGGTTATCCGACAATCCCGATGGTAGGCGGGGGGAAGAAGGAGCCGCCAGTGAAACAAAATGAAACATGCGTGGTGTGTAAATATTTGTGAAAAGAGCAGATAATGCCACCCGCTGATTCATATCTCTTCATTACCCAGGGCGCGGCGGGTCTGATCCAATGGCCGCCACCGGCACCTATGCAGGGCGCAGAAATGGATTGATGAGCACAGAAGATTCCGCGATGTTAAGAGATACCGCACCCATTCCCGCCGGGTCGCCTTCTGAGCTGCCCATGCCGCTTCCGCTCGCCCCAGCCTCCATCAACGTCCTTGTCGTGGAGGATGAAGAGCAGTTGCTGGCCATGCTCAAGGCCAACCTGGAACGGGAAGGCTACCTGGTCACCACCGCCACCGACGGGCGTCCGGTCCTGGAACTGCACCGGAAGACCCCCTTCGACCTGATCATCCTGGACCTGATGCTGCCCCAGGTGGACGGCTTCCAGGTCCTGCAGCAGCTCCGCTATGCCGAGCAGGACGTGCCGGTCCTGCTGCTGACGGCCCGGGGCGAGGAGGAGACCAAGGTCAAGGGCTTCGACCTGGGGGCGGACGACTACCTCACCAAGCCCTTCTCCGTGCTGGAGCTGCTGTCCCGCATCAAGGCGATCCTGCGACGCACCCACCATGACCGGATCAATCCCGACCAGGTGATCCTCTCCTCCGGCCCCTTCACCCTGGACCGGGAGCGGATGATCTTCCGCAAGGGGCCCAGGCGCCTGGACGTGGGGCCCCACGCCCTGCGGATCCTCGAGGTGCTCATGCTGCGCCCCGGCCACATCCACAGCCGCGAGGAGCTCATCAACTTGACCTGGTCGCTGGAGCTCCGGCCCAGCAGCAACCGCGTCGTGGACGTGCACATCTACACCATCCGGAAGATCCTGGGCACCCGCAAGAACATGCTCATGACCGTCGAGGGGATCGGCTACCGCTGGGCCCACACCGTCGAATCCCTTCCCCGGCCGTGATGCCCATGCCCATCCTCCGGACCCGCATCCTGAGCCGCTTCCTGCCCACGAAGCGGGCCTTCCGCCTGCCGAAGCTGCTCACCCGCCACCCCTACGCGCTGTTCCATTTTCTCAACCTGCTGTTCTTCCTCCCGGTGTTCCTCACCATCCCCCGTCTCTGGATCAATGGCCAGGCGACGAACCACTGGACCGAATGGCGGGGCCGGACCCCCAGCCGGCTGCACCTCGTGCTGAACACCTGGAACGAATATCAGCTCCCGGCCTTCCAGGGGCTCGACGACCCGAAGCTGTACGACTACCTGCGCCGCCACCCCCTGGTGGCGGCCATGGCCTCCACGGACGGCAAGGTTGTGGCGGTGCGCGATGGCGACCAGTTGAGGCCCCCGGGCGGAGCGTCCGGAGAGCAGGACCTCGCCCGCTGGCTGCGGCGCGCCATCCAGTCCGGCGAGGACGTGTGGAACCCCTCGCCGGAGGACAACCCCGCGTACTTCCGGGAGATGGTCGTGGTGTGCCGGAGCGGCCCCCACTACGTGGTCGTGCGGTGGGCCATCGGCAGCGCCGAGGTGGAGCGGTTCCTGCGGCTGCACATCGGCACGGACGGCAGTTTCCGGGTGGGTCTCCAGCGCGTGCGCGAGGCCGAGCGGCCGGATAGCGCCAGCCCCCCCTGGAGCCGGCCGCCCAACCTCCAGGCCGAGTGTCCGAAGGTCATGGACATGGTCCACATCGGCGTCCTGAACGGGACCAACATCCCCTACCTCCGGGAGTGGCGCTTCGTCTTCCAGCCCTCCTGGGCGGACCTGGACCGCTTCGACCGCAGCCTCCTGCGCTGGCGCCTGCTCGCCTACGGCCTGTGCGGCCTGATCCCCGCGGCCATCGCCCTGGGAGCCGTCCTGCACAAACGCATGCGGCGGTACGAGAAGCTTGAGATGGACCGGCTGGCCTCCATGACGCACAGCCTCAAGACCCCCCTGGGCGTCCTCAAGCTGCGGTGCGACAGCATCCGCCTCGGCCAGTTCGACCCCATCCAGACCGAGGTGGAGCTGCTGCGCATCAGCAAGGAGGTCGACCAGCTCACGGCCTTCATCAACGCGACGCTGGAGGGGTTCCAGCGCACGCCCCGGGCCCTGGAGCGCACCTGCATCCCCCCCACCTGGTTCAACGGCATCGCCTACGACCTCGGCCCCATCTTCGAGCTGGAGGGCCGGCGGCTCGACCTGCGCCTGGAGGAGGCGCCGGCCCTGGCCCATGAGCCGACGCTGAAGGCCGCGGTGGTGACCCTGCTGGAGAACGCCTTGTCCTACGGCAGGGGCTCCGTCATCCTGCGGACCCGGCGCCGGGGCCGCCTCCTGCAGATCCAGATCAAGGACCAGGGCGAGGGCCTGGATTCCCTCCAGCTGCGCGCCCTGGGGACCCCCTTCACCCGTTTCCGCACGGAGGAGGCGGAGGGGTTCCAGAAGGCCGGCCTGGGGCTGGGCATCTTCCACCTGGCCTGCACGGCCCAGCGGGAGAACTGGGGCTTCCGCATCCTCAGCAAGCCGGGGCATGGCGTGCTGGCGGTGCTGGAAGTTCCCCTGGACCGGTCGGCGCGATAGGTCCGGCGGGGCTACTTGGCTTCGAGAGCCTTGCGGATCTTCTGGTGGATGGCGTTCCGGGAGAAGGGCTTCTGGAGGAAGTCCGTGCCCGCGTCCAGGATGCCCTGGCGCGCGATGATGTCGGCGGTGTAGCCCGACATGTACAGCACCTTCAGGCCTGGCCGGATGACCACCGCGCGGTCCCGCAGCTCCTTGCCGCTCATGCCGGGCATGATGACGTCGGTGAGGAGCAGGTCCACCTCCACGGCGGGATCGGAAAGGTAGCGCAGGGCGGTCTCCGGCGATTCCGCGGCGCGGGTGTGGTACCCCGCGAGCTCGAGGATGTCCTGGATGACGTCACGCAGCTGGTCGCTGTCCTCCACCAGGAGGATGGAGGCCGGGGCCGCCGGGGCTTCCGCCGCCTCGGGGGCGGGGGCGTCGGGCACGGCGTCCCGCACCGCGGGCACGTAGACCTTGAAGGTGCTGCCGGTGCCGGGCTCGCTGTAGACGGTGATGAACCCGCCGGCCTGGTTGACGATGCCGAACACCGTGGACAGGCCCAGCCCGGTGCCCTTGCCCAGGGGCTTGGTGGTGTAGAAGGGCTCGAAGATCTTCCCCATCTCCTCCGGCGTCATGCCCACGCCCCGGTCCGCAACGGAAAGACAAACGTAGGAGCCGACCTTGGCTTGGGGATGGACCGCCGTGAAGGCCTCGTCCACCTCCAGGTTCTCGGTGGCGAGGGTGATCTCCCCGCCGGTGGGCATGGCGTCCCGGGCGTTGATGACGAGGTTCATCACCACCTGGTCCCACTGGGCGGGGTCCACCTTCACCCGCAGGAGCTCCGGGTCGAGGCGGAGCCGCAGGACCTGGTCCTCCCCCAGGAGCGGCGCGAAGGTGCGCCGCAGGCGTTCCAGGTGGGCGTTGAGGTCCAGGATCTGGGGTTCGGTCACCTGCTGCCGGGCGAAGGTCAGCAGGTGGCGGACGATCTCCGCGGAGCGCAGCGCCGCGTCCTCCATGGCCTTGAGGCGCTCGTTCACGGCGGGATCGCTGCCCACCTGGCCCGTGAGGAGGTCGATGTGGGTGAGCATGATGCTCAGCATGTTGTTGATGTCGTGGGCGACGCCGCCGGCCAGCTGGCCCACGGCCTCGATGCGCTGGTTCACCTGGGACTGCTGCTCGAGGCGGCGGCGGGTCTGCTCCATCTCCCGCGCCTCGGTGATGTCCTCCTTGAGGGCCACGTAGTGGGTGATCCTCCCTGCGTCGTCGTGCACCGGGGAGATGCGCCCGCGTTCCCAGAAGACGGTCCCGTCCTTGCGCCGGTTGCAGAACTCGCCCTCCCAGGTGCCGCCGTGCGTGATGGTGTCCCACATCTGGCGGTAGGCCTCGGGCGGGGTGAGGCCGGACTTGAGCAGCCTCGGATTGCGTCCCATCACCTCCTCGGCGGTGTAGCCGGTGATCTGGGTGAAGGCCGGGTTCACGAACTCCAGGTTGCCGCGGACGTCGGTGATCATGATGGTCATGGGGCTCTGCTCCATGGCCTGGGACGCCTTGCGCAGGGACAGTTCCATCTCCTTGCGGGCCGAGATGTCCCGGAGGATGGCCAGGCGGAAGGACTGGCCCCCGATCTGCAGGAGGCGGAAGGAGGCCAGGCCTACGTAGGGGCTGCCGTCCTTGCGGCGGAGGTGGAGCTCGATGCCCGAGCATTCGCCCTTGGTGCGCAGGGCGTCCATGACCTGCCGCAGCTCCCGGGCGTCGGTCCACAGGGCCAGGTCGCCGGAGCTCTTGCCCAGGGCTTCGGCCTCGGTCCAGCCGGTGACGCGGCAGAAGCCTTCGCTCACCTGGATGTAGACCCCGTCCTCCATGCGGGCGAGGCTGATGGCGTCGGGGCTGGCGTGGAAGGCCGCGCTGGCGAGCTCCTGGCTGGCCTGGAGGCGCTGGCCGATGGCCTGGGCCCGCCCCACCAGCAGCTGCACCATGCCCAGGGCCAGGAGCAGGTTGGAGGCGACGTCGAAGACCGTGCCGCCCATGGCACCCAGGTTCTGGAGGGACGGTTGCCAAAGGGGCAGGGCGAGGAGCCGGGACTGGATGAGATCCACGGCCGCCAGGGCATGGCGGGACTCGGAAAACGCCATCAGTACGCACGCCACCGCCGATATCGCCATGGCGGAGGCCCGTTCGCGGCGCAGGGCCCCCGCCAGGGCGGAGGCGGCATAGACATAGGCGCCGGTGATGGCCAGGAGCCGTGGGAGCGAACGGATCTGGAACGAAAGGACGGGATCGCCGGTGAGCAGGCGGGAGACGACGAAGGCGGTCAGGCCCATGGCGCCCCACCCGGCGACGAACCACAGGTGCCGGTGGGCCACCCGCTCCCGCTCCGGTCGCAGGAAGGCCCTGACGCCCAGGACCAGCGGCGGCATCTGCATGAACCCGGCGGTGGCCGAGAGCGCCTGCAGGACGAGCCGCCCCAGGGACCCGTGAGGTAGTTGGACCGTCATCACCCCCAGCAGGACGTAGACCGCCTGGAAGGTCCAGGCCAGGCTCCACCACAGGAAGAACAGCTGCTTGCGGTACTGCCGCTGCATGGACCAGAAGAGCGCGCTCAGGAAAAGCGCGAGGAGGGATTGCAGGATGAGGAGCGGCAACAGGTTCGCGTCCATGCGTGGGTGTCCTGGGGGGGTCAGGCGTCGGGCGCTGCGGAACGGAACTGCAGTTCCTGCAGTTTGTGCCGGATCTCATCCAGAGAAAAGGGTTTGGTGATGGCCAGGGTGCGGGGATCGCTTTCGAGGACCGCCTCGGCCTCCGCCTCCAGGAACCCCGTGGCCAGGAGCACCGGCAGGTCCGGGCGCCGGGCGCGGATCTCCCGGAGGGTAGCCAGGCCGGTCAGGTCGGGCATGTTCATGTCCAGGATCACCAGGTCCGGGGAGGCGCCCGCATCGAGACGCTCCAGGGCGGGCCTGCCCCCGTCCACGGCCTCCACCCGGTGCCCCAGGATCCGGAGCATGCCGGGCATCGCCGCCCGCAGCAGCTCGTCGTCGTCCACCAGGAGGATGTCCAGGCCGTCCCCGGCTGCGTCGGCGGGGCCCCCGGAGCCGGGCGCGACGGGCTGGGTGTGGACGTAGGGCAGGCGGAGCCGGGCGCAGGTGCCTTCGCCCTCCCGGCTCTGGAGCATGAGGGAGCCTCCGTGGGCCCGGGCCGTGCTGAACACCATGGCGAGGCCGAGGCCCGTGCCCTTGCCCATGGGCTTGGTCGTGAAGAACGG
>DBME01000054.1:9247-10338 GCA_002298155.1 Holophagaceae bacterium UBA706
TGACGCAGAGGTTCATCAGGGCGCTGCCCAGGGTGCCGGTCTCCCCCATGACGGAGGGCAGGGGCTCCTCCAGGTCCATGACGAGCCGGTATTTCTGGAGCAGGGTCCGCTCCAGCAGGGCCATCTCCTCCCGGACCAGGGCGTTGATGTCCAGGGCGGTGGTGGCGGCGAGGTCCTTGCGGGTGAAACCCATGAGGCCCTTGACCAGGTCCCGGCCCCGGGTCGCGGCCCGTTCCACCGTGGCCAGGGCGCCGTCCAGGGCCGCATCCTCCCCGTGGAGGGTGCGCACGGTCTGGGTCACGGCGAGGATGGCGCCGAGGACGTTGTTCATGTCGTGCGCGACGCCCCCCGCGAGCCGTCCCAGGCTCTCCAGCTTCTGCATGTGGTCCACCTCGGCCTGGAGCAGCTGGCGGTCCCGTTCGCCCTGCTTGAGGGAGGTGATGTCGGCGAGCATCAGCACCACCAGCTTCTCGGTGCCGACCTCCACCACCTCGCCGGACATGAGGCAGGGGATGGGGTGGCCGTCCTTGGCGCGCAGGGTGAGTTCCATGTTCGGGGCCTGGGTGGCGTGGGCCACGAACGCCAGGATCCGTTCCCGGTCGGCGGGGTTGATGATCCCCAGGTCCAGGGTGGTCCGCCCGATGAGCTCCTCCCGGGCGTAGCCGAGGGACTGGCAGTAGAGGTCGTTCACCTCCACGAAGGTGCCGTCCACGTGGCGGGTCACCGCCCCCAGCAGGGGGGCGCCGTTGAAGATGGTGGAGAACTTCTCCTCCGAGGCGCGCAGGCTCTCCTCGGCCTGCTTGCGGCTGATGCTGGCGGCCACCTGGGTGGCCACGAACTGGAGGAACTCCCNNTATAGCTCTGGGCGACCATCACCCCGAAGACCGCCCCCTGCAGGGTGAGCGGGACGCCGACCCAGTCCACCGGCAGGCTCCCGACGACCTGCACCGCGCCCTCCTTCTCCAGCGTCTCCATGTCGGCATGGGTCAGGTGGAAGGCCTGCCCCTTGCGGAGCACCAGGTCCGTGAGGCCGAGGCCCGGCTTGCGCGGGGGCGGAGGGGGGTCCACCTCGTCCACGAAGTAGGGGAACG
>DBME01000054.1:10380-19177 GCA_002298155.1 Holophagaceae bacterium UBA706
GCCCCTGGATGGAGGGGGCCTCGAGGGTGTCCACGGCGATGTGGTACAGGGCGGCCTGGATCTTCTCGTTGCGCAGGCGCTGCTCCTCCGCGTCCATCTTCTCCAGGGCGAAGGAGACGTCGCCGGCGGCCTCCTCCAGGAGCGCCATCTCGTGGGGACCGAAGAAGTCCGCCTCGGAGGCGTACACCGTGAGCACCGCCACGGGGCTGCCCTTCTGGAAGATGGGGAAGGCGCCGGAGGAGGCGAAGCCCGCCTTCTCGGCCCGGGTCCGCCAGGGGGTGAAATCCGGATGGTTCTGGTGATCACGGAAGATACGGGTCGTTCCCGTGCGCAGCGCGCTCCCGGTGGGCCCCCGGCCCTCCGGGGTGTCGTCGGTGCGCACCACGATCCCATCCAGGTAGCCCGTGGTGTCCCCATGCTGGGCAATCACGGCCACCTGCCGGGTAACCGGGTCGCCCCGGCCGATCCACGCCATGGTGAATTTGCCGTGCTCGACCATGACTTTGCAGATCAGGGACATCAGCTCCGCGCGGTCCTTGGCCTTCACGATGGCCTGATTCACCTGGCTCAGGGCTTCATAGAGGCGCACCATCCGGCTGATCTCCGCCTCCTGGGTCCGGCGGACGGTTATGTCGCGGATGAAACTGAGGATGATGGGGGTTCCGCCGAAATCCACCTGCCGGGCGCTCACCTCCACCGGGAAACGCACGCCGCCCGCCCGCATGTGGATGGCTTCGAAACGCAGGGTGGCGCCGGATCTCACTTGGCTGAACTGGGCCTTGAAATCGGCCTGGCCTTCGGGGGGACGGAGGTCGGACAGGACCATGGTCTGAAAGGCTTCCGGGGAATGTCCGTAGAGGCTGCAGGCGGCCTGGTTGGCCTCCAAAATCCGCCCGGCGGGATCGGAAACCAGGATGGAGTCGCAGGCCTGGTCCATGAGGTGGGCATAGCGGTCCTCCAGGGCCCGTTTCTCCTGCTCCAGCTCCTGGACCGCGAAGGATGTCCGCGTATCACGCCAACGCCAGCAAAACCCAAGGACCACCACGAGGGCCCCCGCCAGGGCCAGGGTTATTGCGATCCAGGCAGACATCCCGATCCCATAGGCCCGGGGCACCTGGTTCCAGGGCGTGCCGGGAATCCGGGTCGCGGCCGCCAGCACCAGCGCTCCCAGCAAGCAACCAGAGAGGAACAGAGCCACGGGGGGCAGTCGGGGAGGGTCTGGGGGTTCGGAAGCGGCTTTCAACGGGCACCCAGCATGGTCGAAGGACTTCCGGAACAAAGCGGTTCAGGGCCTTGGTCGGGAATGGCGTTTAACGGGCTAAGGAGTCAGTGGCTGCAAGAATGCCAGAAAGACCCCCGCCCGGGACCAACTCTTTTTCCGTGTTTGGGCCGTCCTCCCAATCACGCATACTGGGCGGGGGAGGTTCCACGTGGGCCTGATCACCTGGACGGAGGCGCTGGAGACCAACCAGCCGGAAATCGACGAGCAGCACAAGAACCTCATCGACGCCTTCAACAGTCTCCACGAGGCCATGGCCCGGGGCCGGGGGCGGGAGCAGGTCAGCAAGACCCTCCTCTTCCTCACCAACTACACCGTGCAGCACTTCCGCCAGGAAGAGGCGATCATGGACCAGGCGGGCTACCCGGACGCGCCCCGGCACAAGCTGATGCACCACGGGCTGGTGGTGAGGCTCTCCGCTCTTATGAAGGATTACGTAGTGGCGCCAGCGACCCTCACCGGAAGCACCCTGGATTTCCTGGAGGGCTGGCTGGTCGAGCACATCCAGGCGGAGGACTTCCGCCTGGCGACCTACCTCCGTGAGCGGGGGTAGAACCTTCAGCGTTTGGCCAGCTCCGCTTCCAGTTTCGCGATGCGGTCCCGCAGCGGGCGCACGGCTTCCTCGATTTCCGCTTCGGTGAAGCGTGGCGTGATGTGCTGGGGACAGTTCCAGTCGAAGGCCTCCACCCGGATGCGCAGGAGGCGTTCCACCTGGCCGGGGCGGGCCTTCGGCGCCAGGGTACGGGCCAGGTCCGGATGCTCCGAGGGGTCCAGTACCTGGGCACGGCCCAGGATCTTGAGGCGCGCCCGCTGGGGGTAGCTCATCAGGAACAGGCAGACCCGGTCATCCGCCGCGAGGTTCCCCGTGGTGATGAGCTGGCGGTTGCCTGCGAGATCGGCGAAGCCCACCTCCGAGGGACCCAGCACCGTGAGGAACCCCGGGGATCCGCCCCGGTGCTGCACGTAGGGCCAGCCGTCGGTGTTCACCGTGGCCATGTAGAAGCTGTCCCGCTCGCGGATGAAGGCCAGCTCGGCCTCCCCCAGGCGGTCCTGCCCCGGTGTGGGCCGGATGGCCTGGCTGCGGCCGTAATAGCGGGCCTGGGCGGCCTTGACCTCCGGCGTCATCATGCGTTCCAGGAAACGGGATTCCCGCTCGCTCAAGGGCGTGCTCCTTTCCGGGCCGCGCCCCGGGTCACCGGCCGAGGGCCGCGCGGATGAAGCCGGTGAAGTCGGTTCCGAGGCGCTCGATGGTGTCGCGGCGGTGGAGGTTGGTGCTGTAGACGAAGCGCGTCTCCAGATGGTCGTCCACCACGTCCACGGAGATGGCGAGGGGGTACAGGCGCAGCCCGGCGGGGTCGTGGTCCAGGCCGGCGAGGCCGTAGCCATGGCTGAAGAGATGGCTGCGGTCGATCACGTCGTCGATCTTGCCGCGGTAGTTGATGAGGACCTCCGTCCTGGGCAGGCGCGCCAGGGCCCCGGCCAGGGCCGGCTGGGTGCCGAGGTACCGGTAGAGATCGATGAGCGTGCCGGAATCCCCGGCCCGCTCCATCTGGGCCGCGACGCCCCGCAGGATGGCCTCCGCCGGCTCCCCGGGATCGATGGCCAGCAGCGCCGGCGCATAGCTGATCATGCAGCCCACGGTGCGGCTCACGTCGGCCTCCCTGGGGGAGAGGTTGCGGCCGTGGACGAGGCGGTCGAAGTGCACGAGGCCGGTCCCCTGCCAGCGGGCCAGGGCGAAGGCCAGGGCCCCGAGCAGGACGCACTCAACGCTGGCGCCCCTTTCCGCATGCCGCTGGAGGGCGCGGGTCTCCTCGGGCGACAGGGACATCTTCAGCTCCAGCGCCGAGTCGTTGGTGTTGCGTTCCCGCTCACTGGGCAGATCCTTGGGCAGGGTGGGCACCTGGGCCCAGTCGCGCTGGACCCAGTCCTGCACCGCTGCCTCGGCTTCGGGGGCATTGGCGCAACCCCGCAAGGCCTCGGTCCAGTCGCGGAAGGAAAGGGCCGGCGGGGGCATCGGCTCGGTCCGGCCCTCCTCGAGCCGCCGGTAGGCCGAGTCCAGCTCCAGCCAGAAAATCTTCCAGGAGATGACGTCCATGGCGAAGTGGTGGACGACGAAGAACAGCTCCTGCCGCCGTCCTTCACCCAGTTCGAACAGCACCATGCAGGCCAGGGGGCCGATGGTGAGGTTCACGCGCTGCTGGCAGGCGCCGGCCACCTCGGCGATGGTCCTGTCCTGCGCCTCCCGGGACAGATGCGAGAGATCGACGGTGCGGAAGGCGAGGGTCTCCTCGGAGCTCTCCAGGATCCGCGCCTGCCAGCGACCCGCCACGGATTCGAAGCGGAGCCGCAGGGCGTCGTGGCGTGCCCCCAGCTGGCGGAAGGCCTGCTCGACCCGCACCGGCACCAGGGGCCGCCGGGCCACGACGATGCGGGAGATGTTCCAGTGGTGCGGCGTGTTCGAGCCCCGCTCGTAGAGGAAACGCAGCACTACGGGAGGGATGCTGGTGAGGGTCTCCGACTCCGTTTCCGGTGCCGCCGCGGCGCCGCCCTGGGGATAGCGCGGGATCCCCCCCGCCGCCAGGGCTGCGATGGTGGGCGCCTTGGCGAGCCTCGAGGGCGTGATGCGGAGCCCGTGCTCGGCGGCCAGGAGGCAGACGTTCATCACCATCAGGGAATCGCCCCCCAGCCCGAAGAAGTCGTCGGTGACCCCCACCTGCGGGATTCCGAGAACCTCCTGCCAGATGCCGGCCAGGAGCCGTTCCTCGTCGCTGCGGGGGGCCACGTGGGGCTCGGTGTCGATGAGGTTGTCCAGGGTGGGAGGGGGCAGGTCCCGGCGGGAGATCTTCAGGTTGACGTTGAGCGGCATGCGGTCCAGGACGATCCAGCCGGAGGGCACCATGTAGTCGGGGAGGCGCGCCCGCAGGTAGTCCCGCACGGGGCCGAGGTGGAAGGTGGACGGGTCCTCCAATGTCAGGTAGGCGATGAGGCGCTTCTCCTCCGACCCCACGGAGGCCGCGGTCAGGACCGCGTCCCGCACGCCCGGGGCGCGGCGGAGATGGCCTTCGATCTCCACCAGCTCGATGCGCTGGCCCCGGAGCTTGATCTGGAAATCGTTGCGGCCCATGAACTCGAGGTTGCCGGAATCATGGATGCGGCCAAGGTCGCCGGTGCGGTAGAAGGTCCTCCCGCCGACGTCCACGAAGGACCGCCGCGTCAGGTCGGGCTTGTTCACGTAGCCGGTCATGACGCCGGGGCCGTGGAAGCAGATCTCGCCGATGGCGCCGGCGGGGGCCGGGGTCCCGTCCTCGCCCAGCACCAGGACCTCCGTTCCGGGGAAGGCGCGGCCCAGGAAGGAACGCTCCACCGCCGCATCCCGGGGCACGGGGTAGAAGCAGCCCATGCAGGCCACTTCGCTGCAGCCGTAGATGACGAAGAGCTCGGCCCGCGGGAAGACGGTCTTGAGGTCCTCCAGCAGGTCCGCTGGCACGAAGTCCCCGCCTGAGGAGATGTGGCGCAGGCCCTGGAAGGAGGGGGCGGCCCCGGTGCCGGCGTGGCGCACGAGGCCCTTGAGGAGGCTGGGCCCCAGGTGGGCGACGGTGGCCCGGGCGAGTTCCGCGGACAGGGCGGCGAAATCCATCACCACATCGCGGCGCAGGATGACCAGTTCACCGCCCGCGAGCAGGCCCGTCAGGAGATCGAAGAGGCTGATGCTGAAGGAATAGCGGGCGACGGAGAGGATCCGGTCCTCGGGGTTGATGCCGAACTGCCGGATGGCGGAAAGGACGTAGTAGGCGATGTTCCCCCGGCTCAGGGCGATGCCCTTGGGCTGGCCGGTGGTGCCGGAGGTGTAGAAGATGACGGCCGTGCCGCCTTCGTCCAGATCCCGGCCGAGGTTGGCGGGCAGCTCGGCGGGAGCCTCCGGGATGACGAAGGGCTGGGCGAGGGCGTCGCCCAGCTGGCCGAGGAGCGCATCGTCCGTGAGGGTCACGGCCAGGGCCGCGTCCGCGCTGATGTCCCGGAGGCGTTCCTGGGGGTAGTCGGGGTCCAGGGGCACGTAGGCGCACCCCAGCTTCTGGATGGCCAGGAGGGCGACGGCGATGGCCGGGCAGGGCCGCAGGCAGACGCCCACAGCCTGACCCGTGCGGACCCCCAGGCCCTCCAGCCGATGCGCGAGGTCGTTGGCTCTGCCGTTGAGGTCCCGGTAGCTCAGCCGCTCCCGCCCGAAGGAGACCGCCGTGCGCTCAGGGTGCGTCTGCACGATCCGTTCGAAGTGGACGTGGAGGGGGCACGCGGTGAGGGGCGTTGCGGGCGTCGTGATGGTGGGTCCCATGGGAATCGGTGTGGCGGGTTGATTCATGTTTCACGCGAAAACCCTTCGGAATGTCGCGTTTCTTTCCATCCTGCGGGCGGTGGGAATTGGGGTATCGGCTTGGTCCTCCGAAAAAGGTGACCAAGCATAGTATGAACATGGAATCGGATAAACGGGAGAACACTCATTATTTCCCGCCAGCAGACGGGGGACGCCCAGGTGCCCTGGAATCAACTAGACCCACGGCCTAGGGATCCAGGTCCCGTTCCGCGCGTTGGAATTCCTCGATCCCCTGGTCCAGCTCCTTCTGGGCGGCGGCCCCTTCTCCTTCATCGCCCGCCTTGAGGGCCTCTGCCAGCCAGGTGAAGGCCTGGCTCTGGTTCTGGGCGAGCCGCGCGAGGATGCGAACGCGGTCCGCGTTGATGCCGGGCTGATCCTGGACGGCCAGGAGCCGGTCCACATACTCCCGCAGGCCGGGGAGCACCTTGCCCTCGATGATGGACGCCAGTTCCCGTGGTGTGGAGGTCCCCGTCCGCACCCGCTCGGCGGCATCCCCATACGCGGCCAGGGCCCTTCGCTGCACCTTGACGGCCTGGGCGAGTCGGCCGTCGGGGCCGCTCACGGCGGGGAGGACCCTGACGGAACCGGCGGCCAGGAAGATCCCGGCGCCCAGGACCAGGGCGATGCGCCCGGGGCGCCGCCGCAGGCCCTCGGGGGTGGCGGGCAGGGCGAGGGCGAAGCCGCAGAGCATGCCCGTGGCCATGCCGCTGAGGTGGGCCGCCAGGTCGATGTCGGGAGCTTTGATGGTGAAGAGGATGGCGTACACAAGGAAGAAGAGGGCGCCCTTGAGCAGCCGGGTCCGGGCGGGCGCGGGCAGGTGGTCCCGGTCCCGCGCCAGGAAGCCGACCATGGCCCCGTAGAGGCCGAAGATGGCGCCGGAGGCCCCGGCGGCCACGACCGCCCCGGACCACGCCACCGAGGCGATGTTGCCGCCCACTCCCGCCAGCAGGAAGACCGCCACGAGGCCCGTCCTGCCGAGGATCCGTTCGAGGAAGTAGCCGATGTACCCCAGCGCGGCCATGTTGAGGAGCAGGTGCACCGGGCCGACATGCAGGAACATGCTCGTGATCAACCGCCACCACTGGCCCTCCAGCACCAGGGTGCCCACGTTGGCCCCCCAGGCCGTGAGGTGGTGGATCCCGGGCGCCACCACCAGACTCCCCCCGGCGGCCAGCCCCGCCACGAAGAGCCCGACGTTCAGCACCGTCAGCGCGAGGGTGGCCCAGGGGAAGGACGGCGTCGTGCCTTCGGCCGCGGCCATGCGGGCCAAGGCCTCCGCCACCTCGGGCTCCGGGGCGCCCTCGAAGGAGGGCGGCGCGTCCGGGCAGGCTTCCGTGCCCGTCATTGAAGTTCCGCCCTCACCGGGATCTCCACCGTCTCCTGGTCCGGGTCGTCCACGGCCAGCACGATGGTTCCGGCATGGGAACCCGCCGGCACCCCGGCGCCGATGGAGACGCGCAGCACGTGCCGCGCCGCGCTGCCCGCCGTGAGGAGTTCGGCCTTGAAGGGCGGGGGCACCTGGACGATCCCCTTCACCCGGAAGGGCCGTTCCCGCACTTCCACCAGTTCCACCTCGTAGGCCTGGGGCTTGCCGGTGAGCGCGGGATCGAAGGACAGGCCTTCGGGCCGGGCCTCCACGGCGTGGCCCGGGTAGCCGAAGTATTCCAGGGTCAACTCCGGCGACTCCGGCACCCCCGTGGTGAAGAGCAGTCCGCCTTTGAGTCCGCCTTCGCGGGGGAACTTGGCGCCGTCGGCGGTGACGGTGATCCAGGCCTCGCGCCCGGAACCCGTGACGGCCACCTGGAGGCAGGGGGGCGGCTCGTTGCGCAGGGAGAGATGCAGGTCCGCCGACCCGAAGGAGCGCACCCGCACCTTGCGCACGGGGCGGTCGTGGAGCAGGGTGTCGTTGAAGAACACGGCCTCTTCGTCGGCCAGCACCGGGGCCTGCACCGTCGCATCGAAGACCAGTTCGACGCGGGGCTGCACGGGGTCGTTGGTGACCAGGAACAGGGACCGTTCGACGAGGCCCTTGTCCTTGACGGGATCGAAGGTCACGCGCAGGAAGGCCGAGCCACCCGGGGGCACCACGCTGGCGTCCACCTCCGCGGTGGTGCAGTCGCAGGCGGGGACGACCCGCAGGATGCGGAGGTCCGAGGTGCCGCCGTTCCCGATGATGAAGGTGGTGCTCACCGGGGGCGTGCGGGGCACGTCGCCGAATCCGTGGCGGAGGCGGTCCACCCGCAGGGCGGGGCCCGCGGCGAGGAGGGCGGGCAGAAGCAGGATGAGGGCGCTGCGCAGGAGCATGGTCGGGATCCGGAGGTTCAGGGGGTCAGGAGTTCGCACCAGCGCTGCATCAGGGGCTCCTCGCCGCAGTCCAGGGCGATGGCCTGGGCGGCGGTGGCGGCGCCCTTCCACGGGGAGAGGGCCATCCAGGTGCGCAGGAGCTGGTCGGCTTCGGGGATGCGGTGGAGGCGCACGAGGGCCTCCAGGTAGGGTTCCGCCAGGGCGGCCCAGGACGTGGCGTTCAGGAGGTCGCGGTTCCGGGTGCGGGCCGCTTCGGCCAGGTCCTTCCACGCGGGGGCCGCCAGGTCCGCCAGGGCCTTCCAGTCGGCCCGGTCCCTGCAGTCCCGGAAGGAGACCGCGGCCAGGGCCGGTGGCGGCCAGGATCCCCGGGGGGCNNCCGTGAGGTTCTCCAGGAGCGCCGTCACGGACGGGCCTTCGCCCGAGGCGTGGAGGGCCGTCCAGAACGCCCACAGGGCCAGGTCGCGGGGGCGGCACGCCAGGGCCCGTTCCACCTCGGGCAGGAGGGCGCGGGCGGCCTCCTGCAGGGTGGCGCTGGCCCAGATGGTTTCGGGGATGAGGCTTTCCGGGGACAGGGGGAGGCGTCCGGCCAGCGNNCCCGTCAGGAGGTGCGCGTAGGGTCCCCAGATGGCGGCGTCCTCCTCCTCGCCCAGGGGGGCGTGGTTCTCGTGGAAGGGCTCGGTGCCGGGATCCTCCGGGCGCTGGGTGTTGCCCAGGGCGTGGCGCGTGGCGCGGTCCCCCATGTCCCGGCGCGCGTGGAGGAGCGCCGTCACCGCGTCCAGGCGCTGGGGATGCGTGGTCACGAAATCCTCGAGCACCTCCAGACGGGACCGGCACGGGGAGGCGTC
>DBME01000066.1 GCA_002298155.1 Holophagaceae bacterium UBA706
AGTCCTCCGCCGGCATAGCCGGCGGAGGAAACAGGGCGCCATGGAGGGACCCGCCCCAAAAGGGAACCTATACCGCCTGGGTCGTGAGCGGCGGGGGCCAGCCGCGCTCGTTCAGGAGGCGGACTCCCATGATGCGGCTGAGGCGGAAGCTCATGACTTCCTGGTGCAGGTGGCAGAAGCCGCGGAGGTGCTCGCCGTCCACGCCCTGGGGGGTCACCTTGCGCAGCTGCGGGCGGTGGGCGGCCAGGGGCAGGTAGGTGAGTTCCACCATCAGGTTGTAGCTGGCGGCGTACTCCAGGATGCGCTGGGTCTCCTCGGCGGCCTGGGCTCCCATGCCCATGTGCAGCATGGGCACGCGGCGGCGGATCTCCTGGTAGAGGTTGGGGTCCTCGGCCTGGATCTTCTGCAGGGCGGCGTGGATGATCTGCCGCACTGGGTCGAGGTGATGGTTCATGCCCTGCTCGTCCACGAAGGAGAGGCAGGCCAGGGACCACAGGTAGAGGGACTCGTCACCGTCGATGCTCACGGGCAGGAAGCGCCCGGGCTTGGGCAGGAAGCCGGCCTGCTTGAGCAGGGCGAAGGCGTTGCCGGGGCCGTTGGCCTCGAGGACCGTGCCGGAGATGCGCTGGAGACCGAGCGAGGAAAGCTCGGGGCGGAGCATCAGCTCGTCGGCGAGTTCCTCGGTGCGGGCCTTCACCAGGCGGCAGCCCTGCTGGACTTCCACTTCGCCCAGGCGCCGGGCCAGGTCCTCCAGGAGCTGGGCCAGGGGCTGGGGCACGGCGGAGGACGGCGCGCCCAGAAGGGTGTTCATCTCCTCCAGGGTGAGGCCGGAGTCCAGGGCCCGGATGAGGGTGTCGGAGCCCACGCGCAGGCTCACCATGGCGTCCAGCGTCTCCACCTCGGCCATCTGGGCCACCCGCAGGAGGCGGTGGGGGTTCTGGACCATGGGGGTGAGCACTTCCAGGGTGGGCTGGATCACCAGCGCCTGGTCGGACATGAAGAGCGTCCAGTGGTTCTCGGTGCCCCGGTGGTCGCGCAGGAGGTATTCCTGGGTGAGGGCCTCGCCGTGGGGGCTGAGGGTCACGTGCAGGCCGTCGGCGTCCAGGTTAACCAGGCCCATGCGGCCCAGGAAGGGGAGGAAGACGGTCTCGGTGCGAACGGCGTCCAGGGGATGCAGGGTCTGGAGGAAGGCCAGGAAGGGCTTCACGGCCAGGATCTGGCCCCGGCGCTCAAGCAGGTGCTGCATCAGGAAGGTGCGGTCCTCGGCGGGCGGCATGTTCCAGAGCTTGAGGTCATGCTCCAGGAGGATGGCGAAGGCCCGTTCGGGAACCCAGCGGGGGGAATGGGAGAGGACGGCGGGCAGCAGGGTGTCCACCCGGCCTTCGCGGTTCCACAGCAATCCCAGGCGGTGCAGTAGCCCGAAGACGAGGGTGGCGTCCCGCTCGTCCTTGAGCATGGCGTTCTTCTGGAGGAGCTGGCCCAGTTCCTTCTTGGCGGGAAGCCCGCCCTTGAGGACCCGGATGCCGCCCATGCAGCGCAGGAGGACGGAGGTGAGGGCCAGGGCGAAGCCGTAGGGCTGGGCCTGGATGACCTGCACGTCGGGGCCCGCCTGGAAGCAGAAGGCCGTGTCGTCGAAATCGGCCAGGGCGTCCGCCACGCGGCCCGGCACGGCCCAGCCGTCGCCATCGGGAAGGATGAGGCCCAGGCTCATGAGTTCGGCATGGAATTCCGGGGCAGGCTGCTGGCCCTCCTCGGCGAGGTTCTTGAGGGAAGCCAGTTTGAGCCCGTCAAGGTCCAGCAGCGTGTTGGTCAGCTGCTTGTTGTCCTCCAGGTGGAAGACCATGGTCTTGAGCAGCCGCATGCGGCCCTCGGGTCCTTCCTGCCAATACTGGGGAACGGGCAGTTTCCGGCGCTGGCAGATGGCGCGCAACTGATCATCGGTGCAATTGCAGAGAAGCTGGTAATGCGAAGGGGCCATGGTTCCTCACATGCACCGGGCTGTGCCGGGGGGGGCCGATCCGAAGTGACCGATCAGTTTCTCATGAATCAGGAATTGGGAAGAGCGAAAATTCCTGGGCCGCGGGTGGACGGAATCCGCGCGTTGACCCCGGGGCGTACTCGACCTAGTCTCAAAGTTTTGGACCTATCCGCGTGATCGCCCTTCGACCGGACAACCCCCTGATCGTCCAAAGCGACAGGACCCTCCTCCTGGAAGTCGCCCACCCGGCCTTCGAGGAAGTACGGGACGAGCTCGCGCGGTTCGCGGAACTCAAGAAGTCCCCCGAGCACATGCACACCTACAGCATCACGCCGCTGTCGCTGTGGAACGCCTCGGCGTCGGGGGTCACCTGCGAGGAGATGGCCTCCACCCTCAACCGGTGGTCCCGGTATCCCGTGCCCCAGAACCTCCTCCAGGAGATCCAGGACCACGGAACGCGCTACGGCAAGGTGCGTCTGGTGCAGAAGGGCGACCGCCTGGCCCTGGAGATGGACGACCGGGGGCTCTTCTACGAGCTGGAGAACCAGCGCAGCCTCGAGCCCCTCCTGGCGGAACCCTATCCGGACCAGCGGGGCATCTTCCTGGAAGAGGGCATGCGCGGCGAAGTGAAGCTGCAGCTCATCAAGCTCGGCCATCCCGTGCAGGACATGGCCGGCTTCAAGCCCGGGGACCCGCTGGAGATCGCCATGCGCGCCAACCTGCTGGGCACGGGCCGCCCCTTCGGCCTGCGTCCCTACCAGCAGGCCGCGGTGGACGTGTTCCACGCCGGAGGCGGCCCTGAAGGGGGCGCCGGCGTGCTCGTGCTGCCCTGCGGCGCCGGCAAGACCATCATCGGCATCGCCTGCATGGCCCGCCTCCAGACGCACACCCTGGTGCTCACCACCAACGTCACGGCCGTCAAGCAGTGGAAGCAGGAGCTCCTGGACAAGACGACGCTCAGGGACGAGGACATCGGCCTCTACACGGGCGACACCAAGGAGATCCGGCCGGTGACCATCGCCACCTACCAGATCCTCACCTACCGCAAGAGCAAGGGCGCACCCTTCGAGCACTTCAAGATCTTCCAGGCCGCCAACTGGGGCCTGGTGATCCACGACGAGGTGCACATGCTGCCGGCGCCGGTCTTCCGGGCCGTGGCGGAGCTGCAGGCCAAGCGGCGCCTGGGGCTCACGGCCACCCTCGTGCGGGAGGACAACAAGCAGGAGGACGTCTTCTCCCTCATCGGTCCCAAGCGCGTGGACGTGCCCTGGAAGACCCTGGAGAAGAGCGGCTTCATCGCCACCGCCCACTGCCTGGAGATCCGGGTGCCGTTGCCCTCGGACGAGCGCATGGACTACGCGGTGGCCGATCAGCGGGCGCGGTTCCGCATCGCTTCGGAGAACAGCCTGAAGCTGACGATCATGGACGAGCTGCTGGCGGGGCATCCCAATGACAGCGTGCTGGTCATCGGCCAGTACCTGGAGCAGTTGCGCATCATCGGCGAGCGCCTGCAGGCGCCGGTCCTCACCGGGCAGACCCCGGAGCGGGAGCGGGAGGACCTGTACCGCCGGTTCCGGTGCGGGGAGCTGAAGGTGCTCATCGTCAGTAAAGTGGCCAACTTCGCCATCGATCTGCCGGACGCCAGCGTGGCCATCCAGGTGAGCGGCACCTTCGGGTCGCGCCAGGAGGAGGCCCAGCGCCTGGGTCGGATCCTGCGGCCCAAGGAGCTCTCCAACCAGGCCTCGTTCTACTCCCTCGTCACGCGCGACACGCTGGAGCAGGAGTTCGCGCTGAAGCGGCAGCTCTTCCTCTGCGAGCAGGGCTACGCGTACACGATCCGTCTCGCTGCATCGCCCGCCCCNNCAGGCCCAAGGGGGAACGGAACGTCAGCTACTTCTATTCGCTGATCTCCCAGGACACCACGGAACAGGAATTCGCCCGGAACCGCCAGCTGTTCCTTACGGAGCAGGGCTACCGCTACCTCATCGAAAGCCGCCGCCTGGATGCCTCGGGCCTGTCCGAACCCACGGTCTGGCGGCAGCTGCTGGAAGAAACGGGCCACGGCACCTGCTAGGCACCGGCCCGGGGCTACGACGCGTACACGGTGGGGACCTACGTGCTCACCGTGCCTTGAACAGTTCCAGCAGCGGCGGCACCAGCAGCGCCACCAGGGGCAAGGCGTAGAGGCCCGCCACCACGTCGTCGGCCACCACGCCGGCGCCGGCGGGGAGTACCTGGATCTGCTTCACGGGCCAAGGCTTCCAGATATCGAACAGGCGGAACAGGACAAAGGGGATGAGGAGGGCGGGGAGCCAGCGCCAGCCGCCATGGGCGAAGAGCCGCGGCAGGTTCCGGGCCACCTCCCAGCGCACCGCCCAGAGGGCGATCCACAGGCCGGCCCACTCGTCGGCGACGATGTACTGCGGGTCCTTCAGGCCGGTCTCGGCCACCACCCGGTCCGAGGCGGCCACGGCCACCCAGGTCATGGCCACGGGCAGGGCCAGGAAGAGGAGCTCGGACAGCCAGGGCCAGGGGGTCGCCAGGAAGGGGGCGATGGCGCACCAGGCCACCAGGGCCGCCAGGGATCCCCAGGTGCCGGGGGCGGGGCGGATTCGGCCCGAGCCGAAGCCCGTGGCCACCCACCAGGCCCAGCGCGGGGCGGCGGCCATCAGGCCTCCACCACGGTGGGCTCCATGATGACCGTTCCCGAGAAGGAGTTGGCGATGACGCAGTACTTGTGGGCCTTCTCGAACATCTCCACGACCTTGGCCTTGTCGGTGCCCGGGGCCACGGTGATGGCGGGCTTCAGGGTGATGGTGGCCACCCGGGTGACGCGGTCCACGGTCTCCATGACCGCTTCGGCGGCGCCTTCGTACCGGGTCACTTCCAGGCGGGTCTTGTGGGCCAGGGCCAGGAAGGTGAGCATGTGGCAGGTGGCCATGGCCCCGGCCAGCAGGTCCTCGGGGTTCCAGCAGGCGCCGTCGCCGCCGAAGGCCGTGGTGGCGCTGGCGGGGATGACGGCCTTGCCGCCGGTCTTGGCCAGCTCGGCCACGCGGCCATAGGACGGGTCGACGGTGTTGCCGGTCCAGCTGATGGCGGCGGTGAGGGGTTCGGACATGGGGCCTCCTGCCCTAGATGATAAACCAGACCGGGGCGGTCAGGAACGTCCCCGGCGGGAAGCCTCGTAGGCGCGCACGGCCTCCTCGGCCCCGCCCTCGGCGACCTCGCCCACGAGGTCGTAGGCGTGGCCCTTGGTGATGCGCACGTTCTGGATCTCGCCCACCCGCACGTCGCCGCCCACCACCAGGACGTTGCCGTCCACTTCCGGGGCCTGGCCCCGGTGCCGCCCCTTGAAGACCAGGTCGGTCTCCTCGTGGGTGCCTTCCACCAGGACTTCCAGGATCCGGCCTTCGAGGCCCCGGTTGTTGTCGCGGCTGATCTTCTGCTGGAGCTCCATGATCCTGCGCTTGCGGCTGGCCTTGGTGCGCGCGGGGACGGGATCCCCCAAAGCGAAGGCGGGGGTGCCCTCCTCGGGGGAATAGGTGAAGACGCCCACGTGCTCGAAGCGGGCCTCCTCCACGAAACCCCGCAGCTCCTCGAAGGCCGCCTCGTCCTCGGAGGGGAAGCCCACGATGAAGTTGGACCGGATGAAGGCGCCGGGGACGATGCGCCGGACCTTCTCCAGGAGCTTGAGGAAGGGCTTGCGGCCGCCGCCCCGGGCCATGGCCTTGAGCACCCCGGCGTCCCCGTGCTGCAGGGGCATGTCCAGGTACCGGGCGCAGTTCTCCGTCTCGGCCATGGCGTGCAGGAGCCCGTCGGTGAGCCGGTTGGGGTAGGCGTAGTGGATGCGGAACCACTTCAGGCCCTCCACCTGGCCCAGGGCCCGCACGAGCTTCTCCAGGGCGTCGGGGTCGCCCAGGTCCCGGCCGAAGTCGGTGGTGTCCTGGCCCACGAGGTTGAGTTCCAGGCACCCGCCGGCCACCAGGTTCCGGGCCTCGGCCACCACGGAGGCCACGGTGCGGCTCCGCTGGGGACCCCGGATGGCGGGGATGACGCAGAAGGCGCAGGCATGGTCGCAGCCTTCACTGATCTTGAGGTAGGCGCTGGCCTTGGGGGTGGTCAGGAGCCGGGGGCTGGCCTCGGAATAGAGATAGGAGGGATCCCGCTCGGGCTCGAAGAGCCGGTCGGAGGCTCCCAGCACCTCGGCGATGTGCTCGATGTCCCGGGTCCCGAGGCAGGCGTCGATCTCGGGCATGTCCGCCATGAGCTGGTCCCGGTACCGCTCCACCATGCACCCGGCCACCACCAGCTTCCGGCAGGCGCCGTCCTTCTTGTAGGCGGCCGCCTGGAGAATGGCCTCGATGCTCTCCTTCTTGGCGGATTCGATGAAGCCGCACGTGTTGACCACCAGGATCTCCGCCTCCTGGGGGGCGGCGGTGATGGTGAAGCCCTTGAGCCGGAGATGTCCCAGCATCACTTCGCTGTCCACGAGATTCTTGGGGCACCCCAGGGACATGAAACCAACTTTGGTCATCCAGACTCCTTGACCCTCCAGAATACCGTCAACGGTGCTAGACTCGGCATCCTGCTGAGAGTGCTGACCATGAAGATCATCCTGCTCGTGGAAGGGGCCCGCCGGACGGTGGAACTGACCGAAGAGGGGGTCACCGTGGGCCGCGGTGACGCGGCCAACATCAAGATCTCCTCCAACGCGGTGAGCCGGGTGCACGCCCGCTTCTTCCTGAAGGACGGCAAGGTCCATGTCCAGGACATGAAGTCCATGAACGGCACCACCTATAATGACACTCCCGTGCTGGAGCCCACCCCCCTGAAGGCGGGGGACACGGTTCTCATGGGTGAAGTGCCGGTGCAATGGATCCTGGAGGTGCCCGAGGCACCCTCCGGGTCCCTCCAGACCGCCTCGGGCATCTTCCCCAAGCCCCACATCGATCCCAAGATCGCCATGGAGGAGCGGGCCTTCGACACCTCCGGCAGCATCATGGTGCCCCATGCCACCCTGGACGACCTCCTGGCCCGGCACCAGGCGGACAAGGCGCCCGCCGAGGTCGAAGCCCTCTTCCAGCGTCTGGCCTCCATGGCCGGCAAACTCCTGGCCGCAGCCGGCCTGACGGAACTGCTGGATTCGGTGATGAGCCTTGTGACCGGCCAGATCCGGTGCCAGCGGGGCTTCATCCTCCTGGTGGACCCGGCCGGCGAGCTTGTGCCGGAATACGTGTGGGAGGAAAAACCCGGCGCCATCGCCACGCCCATCAGCCGCACCATCGCCCGTACGGCCATGACCGGCAAGGTCACCATCCTCACCACGGACGCCCGGGTCGACCCCCGGTTCGCCGCCGGGGAGAGCATCAAGATCCACGGCATCTCCTCCGCCCTGTGCGCCCCGCTCATCGTGGACACCCAGGCCCTGGGCGTCATCTATCTGGAATCCAGCCTCAACAAGGGCGGGTTCAAGCGCGAGGACGAGCATCTCCTGTCCGCCATGGCCAATTTCGCGGCCGTGGGCATCCAGCGCGAGCGCGAGACCCGGTTCCGCCAGCGCCTGGAGCGCTACCACAGCCCCCAGGTGGTGAGCGAGATCCTCCGGGCCGCCCAGAACCTGGACGCCCCCATCCTCCAGGCCCGCCGCTGCGAAATCTCCGTGCTTTTCGCCGATATTTCGGGTTTCACCCGCATGTCCGAGGGCATGGAGCCCCTGACCCTGGCCTCCATCCTCAACCGGTCCTTCGAGGTCATGACCGAGCAGATCTTCATCCGGGGGGGCACCCTGGACAAGTACATCGGCGACGCCATCATGGCCTTCTTCGGCGCCCCGGCCCCGGACCCGGACCATGCCATCCACGCGGTGGAGGCCGCCAAGGCCATGCAGCAGGGCCTCAAGCTCATGAACGCCGACCGCCCCGAGGGCTACCCGGAACTGCGCATGCGCATCGGCATCAACAGCGGCGAGGCCTTCGCCGGGGATATCGGCTGCGAGAAGCGCATGGACTACACCGTCATGGGGTCCACGGTGAACCTGGCCTCCCGGCTGGAGAGCGGCGTGGCCAAGCCGGGGCAGATCGCCATCGGGCCGCGGACTGCTGAAATACTGGGAATAAACAACTTTACGCCTCTCGAACCCGTCTGCCTCAAGGGAATCGAACAGGAAGTGCGGCCCTTCCTGGTGCCGTGGGATTAGGGGCCGTGCCGGTATATGATGGACCCCTCCCCCTCCCAACTACGGCCCTCCATGCCCCTGTGGGTCGGAGTCCCTGGATTCTTTTAATACCCTGGCTTAGTACTTGGACAGGTTCCGGGCCCTCATGGTGAAATGGCCTTCACCCTGACAAATTCAAGGCCGGGCCTGATCCCTCCGATCACCAAGCATAGGAAGGTCGCCATGTCATCCGAACGACGAAACTACCGCCGGATTCCCATGGGTGCCACCGTGGGGTTCCAGGAACTCACCTTCGCCCGCGAGCCCGAACCCGCCACCAGCGTCTACGGGGACATCTCCGGCGGCGGCCTCCTGCTCAACTCCGCCCGGGAGATGCCCCTGGGCACCCTCCTCAAGCTGGAGCTCCGGGTGCCGGGGTGGGGCAAGCACCAGAACCATTTCGGTCCCTCCCACGAAGCCGACCTGCGGCCCCTGGTGGCGGTGGGGCAGGTGGTCCGGGTGGAACAGTTGGACAGCGGGGAATATGAACTTGGGGTAAAATTCCTCAATGTCTATCCAGACGATCAGGCTGCACTCTTAAAATTCATCGAGGCATCCGCAGCGGCGGAAGAGAAGTAGGATATTGAACTAAAAGGAGCTCCCTTGAAGATCCTAATCGTGGACGACTCTTCGACGATGCGCCGCATCATCATCAACACCCTCTCCCGCATCGGCTATACCGACGTGGTGGAGGGGGAGCACGGCAAGGCAGGGCTGGAGAAGCTCGGCCAGGGCGGTGTCGAGATGATCATCACCGACTGGAACATGCCTGAAATGGACGGGTTGGAGTTCGTCCAGACCGTCCGGGGGCAGAATCCCTCCATCCCCATCCTCATGGTCACCACCAACGCGGCCAAGGAGGACATCGTCCAGGCCTTGCAGGCGGGCGTGAACAACTACGTGGTCAAGCCCTTCACCCCCGAAACGCTCAAGGAAAAGATCGAATCCCTCCTCGGCTAGACCCTCCAGCAACGCTCCCTAGGGAGGGCACCATGGACCAGTCCGAAATCGACGCTCTCATGAAGAGTGCCCCGGCCAAGCCCGCCAAGGGCAAGAAGGAGGCTGCCGCCGCGCCGCCTCCGCCGCCACCGCCAGCTCCGGCGCCCGCTCCTGCGCCCGCGGCCCCCGCGGTGGTCCAGGACGGCCAGGGTCACGTCATCTCCGAGATCGACGCCGTCACCGCCGTCACGGAACGCGAGACCAACAAGGTCATGGACCAGCTGGACCTCATCAGCAGCCTGGTGGGCCGTCAGCAGGGACTCATCACGGGGCTCATGGCCCACCCCGCCGCCCAGGACCGTTCGGTTCAGGAAGCGATCAACCAGGTCATGGCCGCCGGCAAGGACATCCAGGACAAGGTCTACGAGGCCATGGACCTCATGCAGTTCCAGGACATCACGCGCCAGAAGCTGGAGCGGATCGTCCACCACCTGCGCCAGATCCACGACTACATCGTGGACCTCCTGGGCACGGGCCTGAAGAACGAAGGCGAGCGGGCGTCCATCAGCCGCACCATCGCGTCCACCGGCACCACGCCTGACGAGAAGAAAACCCACGCCGATTCGGTGGTGGAGGAGTTCAAACGGCGCCAGACCAAGGATTGAACCATGGCGACAGCTGAAGCCCAGGCCAGGCAGGCCCATGAATTTGTCCCCTCCGGCCAGTTGGTGACCTTCACCCTGGACGGGGTGGAGTTCGGNNGCACCGACATCACGCCGGTCCCGGGCGCCCCCAGCTTCGTGCTGGGCGTCGTGAACCTGCGGGGCATGATCATCCCCGTGCTGGACAGCCGTCAGCGCTTCCACCTGCCTCCCAAGGCGCCCACCGACAAGACCCGCATCATCATCCTGGGCCTGGCGGGCCAGCCCACGGGCCTGATGGTGGATTCCGTGGCCGAGGTGGTCAAGCTCGACGATTTCACCCTGCGCGACACGCCGCCCCTCGTGGCGGGCGTGCGCAGCGAGTACCTGGCGGGCATGGTCACCACGGGCGACCGGCTCATCACCCTCATCAACCTCGAGAAGATCCTGGACTCCGCGGAGTTCGGCCTGCGCGAGGAACTGGCCGACACCGGCGCGGGCACCTCCACCTTCATGGCCCTGGACACGGTCATCGAGCAGGCGGAAGAGGAGCTCCCCTACGTCACCTTCACCCTGGGCCGGGAATCCTTCGGCATCGACCTGAAGCTGGTGGAGGAGATCATCGAGATCCCCGCCATCACCAAGGTCCCCGACGCCCCGCCCTACGTCATGGGCGTCATCTGCCTGCGCGACCAGGTCCTGCCGCTGCTCGACTTCATCCAGCTGCTGCGGGTGGAGCCCATGGAGAACCCCGCCGCCGGCGACATGGTCATCCTCCTCAGCTTCGGCCAGGCCAAGCTGGGCATCGTCGTGGACGGCATCCAGGAGATCATCCGCATCCGCCCCGAGGACATCCTGCCCCCGCCCCAGACCCTCAGCGAGCGCGAAGCCGCGGACCTGGAGGGCGTGGTGCTGCGCTCGGACCGCATGGTGAGCCTGCTCAAGGTGCTGGACATCATCACGGGCGAGGACCAGGCCAAGATCGCGGCCATGAGCACGAGCCTCATCAAGGACACGTCGGACGAGGTGCTGGACACCCACGAGCTGCCCCTGGTGGTCTTCCGCCTCGGCCCCGAAGCCTACTCCCTGCGCCTCCATGAAGTGCGCGAGATCATCATGGTGGGCAACATCACCCCCGTGCCCCGGGCCCCCTCCTTCATCGAGGGCGTCTTGAACCTGCGCGGCGAGGTCATGCCCGTCATCGACCTGCGCGAACGCTTCGGGCTGGAGCGCCAGAAGGCCACCAACCTCTCCCGCATCGTCATCACCCCCATCGGCGGCGTCTCCACGGGCCTGATCGTGGATTCCGTGGACGAGGTCAAGTCGGTGGACCACCGCCGCCTGGAGGAGCCCCCCCGCGTCACGGCCGTGGGCGCCAACGCCTTCATCGAGAAGGTGGCCCGCACCGGTGATGGCGTGGTCTTCCTGCTCAACGTCCAACGCCTCCTCACCGATGTGGAGGGCCAGCAGCTCCAGGCTTTCCAGGGCAAGAAAAAGGGCTGAACCATGAGCGAATTCTCCCTGGACGACCCCAGTTTCTATGAAGATTTCCTCGTAGAGGCGGGCGAGCATTTCGAACTCATCGAGCAGAACTTCCTCACCCTGGAAGGGGCCCCGGGCGACCTGGAGATCCTGAACTCCATCTTCCGCAGCGTGCACACCATCAAGGGCGCCTCGGGCTTCCTGGGTCTGGCCAAGGTCCAGGCCCTGGCCCACATCGGCGAGAACGTGCTGGACGACCTCCGCAAGGGCCGAATGCTGGTGAGCCCCGAGGTCATGGAGCTGCTCTTCGAGACCGTCGACACCCTGAAGATCCTCGTGAACGACGTCTCGGTGACCCTGCGCAAGCACGGCACCCAGGCGGATCCCGACACCACCGGGCTCATCGCCCGCCTGGAAGCTCTCAAGGGCGGCGGCAAGGCCGCCACCCCGGCAGCGGCCGTCCCCGTGTCCGTGGCCGCCAAGGCCCAGGGCCTCTCCATCCCCCCCGGGCTCGCGGGCCTGGACAAGGAGGCGGTGGAGGCGGCGGAGGAGGCCCTGGCCCAGGGCGTCGTCGTCATGGCCCTGAAGATCAAGCTCCTGCCCTCCCTGCTGGGCACGCCCTTCAACCCCCTGTCGATGATCTCCATGGTCGACCTGGTGGGCCGCATGATCCACTCCTCCAAGATCATGAAGGAGATGGACCTGGACCTGTTCAGCCCCCAGGAGCTGCCCTTCGACCTGGTCCTCCTGGTGACGCCTTCGGAATCCACGGACTCGGTGCGCAAGCTCTTCGACGGGGTCAAGAACGTCTCCATCGAGTACTACGAGCTGTCCCTGGGCGCCGCCCCC
>DBME01000314.1 GCA_002298155.1 Holophagaceae bacterium UBA706
CCGGGGAGCCGAGGATCGCCGAGAACGGATAAAAGCCTCTTCATGCTAGGGATCGCGATACCTCAATATGCTAGGCTTGAGGCACTCCCAGGAGGCCCCATGAGAACCCTTTTCTGCATGCTGGCAGCGGCGAGCCTCTTCGGCGCCCCGCCGGTAAATATCCCTGAAACCCGCAAATGCGGCCAGGTGGATGACTACTTCGGCACCCAGGTGGCCGACCCCTACCGCTGGCTGGAGGACGACCGTTCCCCGGAGACCTCCGCCTGGGTCGCCGCCCAGAACAAGGCCACCTTCGCCTACCTGGCGGAGATCCCCGAGCGCCAGGCCATCGCCGACCGCCTGCGGGCCCTGTGGAATTTCGAGAAGTACTCCGCCCCCCGCCGGGAGGGCCGGAACTACTTCTTCACCCACAATTCGGGCCTCCAGAACCAGGCGGTGCTCTTCGTGGCCACCGACCCCGCGGCCCCCGGGCGGGTCCTCCTGGACCCCAACACCCTCAGCAAGGACGGCACCGTGGCCCTGTCGGGCATGGTGCCCAGCCGGGACGGCAAGCTCCTGGCCTATTCCGTCTCTTCCGCCGGCAGCGACTGGCAGACTTGGAAGGTGCGGGACGTGGCCACCGGCCTGGACCTGCCCGACGAGCTCCAGTGGAGCAAGTTCGGCTCCGTGGCCTGGGACCGCAAGGGCAAGGGCTTCTTCTACGTGAACTACGAGGCGCCCAAGGAAGGCGACGCCCTCAAGGGGATGACCAAGGCGCCCCGCATCCGGTGGCACGCCCTGCGCACGCCCCAGTCCCAGGACACCCTGGTCTACGAGCGCCCCGACCGCCCCGAATGGTATCTGGCCCCGTCGGTCACCGACGACGGCCGCTGGCTGGTGGTGCACGTGAGCAAGGGCGACGCCCCGGAGAACGCGGTGCTGCTCAAGGACCTCACCCGGCCCGGCGCCAAGGTGGAGCCCTTCCTGGACACCTTCGACGCCCGTTACGGCGTGGTGGCCTCCCGGGGAACGACCTTCTACGTGCGCACCACCAAGGGCGCCCCCCGGGGACGCCTGGTGGCGATCCAGGCCGCCCACCCGCGCGACCTGAAGGAACTCATCCCCCAGGACCCCGGCACCGACACCCTGGAGCATGCCTCCCTGGTGGGAGGCCGCTTCGTGGCCACCTGGCTCAAGGATGCCCACACCCAGATCACCTTCCACGACCTCAAGGGCCGCAGGACCGGCGTGCTGGCCCTGCCGGGGGTGGGCACGGCGGGGGGCTTCGGCGGCCGCCCCGAGGACAAGGAGGCCTTCTACACCTACACCTCGTTCAATGTCCCCACCGCCACCTACCGCTACGATTTCGCCAAGGGTACCTCCACCCTCCTCCATGCCCCCAAGGTCGCCTTCGACCCGGAGCGCTACCAGGTGGACCAGGTCTTCTACCCCAGCAAGGACGGCACCCGCATCCCCATGTTCGTCTTCCACCGGAAGGACCTGGTCCTCGACGGAGCCAACCCCACGCTTCTCTATGGTTACGGTGGCTTTGACGTGTCCCTGACCCCCAATTTCTCCCCGGCGCGCATCGCCTGGCTGGAACTCGGTGGCGTCTATGCCCAGCCCAGCCTGCGTGGCGGCGGGGAGTACGGGGAGGCCTGGCACGATGCCGGAAGGCTGGGCAACAAGCAGAACGTCTTCGACGACTTCATCGCCGCCGGCGAGTGGCTGATCCAGAACCGCTACACCTCCACGCCCAAGCTCGCCATCAACGGCGGCAGCAACGGCGGGCTGCTGGTGGGGGCCTGCCTGGTGCAGCGTCCCGACCTGTGGGGCGCGGCGGTGCCCGAGGTGGGGGTGATGGATATGCTCCGGTTCCATAAATTCACGGTGGGCTGGGGTTGGAAGGGCGACTACGGCAGCAGCGAGTCGCCCGAAGGCTTCAAGACCCTCATCCGCTATTCCCCCCTGCACACCATCCAGGCAGGCCTTTCCTATCCCCCAACCCTGATCCTCACCAGCGACCACGACGACCGGGTGGTGCCCGCCCACAGCCACAAGTTCACGGCCACCCTGCAGGCGGCCCAGAACGGCCCAGCGCCCATTCTGACCCGGGTGGCCACCAACGCGGGCCACGGGGCCGGCAAGCCCACCGCCAAGGTCATCGAGGAGAGGGCGGACGTCTTCGCCTTCCTGGTGAAAGCATTGGGGATGAAAAAGAACTGATTGTCGAAAACAGGCAGGATGAAGCGGCCAGCGCACCCCCCGGGGTGATGGCCGCTTTATTTTATCTAAATGTCACACACGACCCGTGGCCAACGAGGTAAATTCAGTAAGATTCGACAAATCATTTGAGCGGCCTAAGAGCCGAGCCATCCACCATAGCCTAGGGAGTCTTCATGTCCAAGAGAGGTCTGGGAATTCTTGTCCTATCGTCCCTCGCCTGCGTCACCGTCGCACAGGCCCAGACGAGTTCCACTACGGGCGCCGTGCGTGGCGTCGTGAGCAGCAAGTCCGGCGGTGCCCTTCCCGGCGCCACCGTCCTCCTGCGCAACCTGGAGACGGGCCTGACCCGCACCAGCGTCACCAACGCCCAGGGCGAGTACGCCATCGGCCTGCTGCCCACGGGCCCCTACGAGATCACCGTCACCGCCCCCACCATGCGCACCCTCAAGGACAGCTCCATCCGGGTGCTCCTGGGCAAGGCCACGCCCGCCAACTTCAAGATGGACAAGGCTGAGGTCGGCGCCATCGTGGAAGTGGTCGTCGCCGCCGATCAATTGGACAAGAGCACGGTTTCGAACTCGGTGTCCATCGACCAGAAGATGGTGGAGTCCGTGCCGCTCAATGGCCGCAACTTCACCGACCTGGTCAAGCTGACCCCCGGCGCCGTCACCGGTGACCAGGGCCGCCAGCTCATGGAAGGCGCCCGCGGCATCATGAACAACCTCACCATCGACGGCGCGAGCTACAACTCGAACTTCTACGGTGAACAGCGCGGATCGACCAGCACCCCATTCGCCTTCGGCCTCGATACGATCAAGGAACTCCAGGTCATCACCGATCCCTTCGACCCCATGTACGGGAACGCGGCCGGCGGTGTCATCAATGCCGTGACCAAGAGCGGCGGCAATGAGGTCGAAGGATCGGCCCTGGCCCAGTTCAGGCCGAAGAGCCTGGTAGCCCTGCGCCGGGCGGTTCCCTTCGCCAGCAACAGCATTGTCAACACCGTCCAGGCCCGCACCCGCGATTTCGAACAGTCGCAGTACAACTTCAACGTCGGTGGCCCGATCATCAAGGACAAGCTGTTCTACTTCGTGGGGGTCGAGACCTACCACTACACCCAGGCGTCGACGCCGTTCTTCGGTGCCACCGGAACCTCGTCGAACGGCACCGTGGCCCGGGACGCCTTCATCCAGAATTTCGGCAACCTCATCATGGCCGGTGACGGTCACACCCTGGCTTCCGAAAGCGGCATGCCCGTCACCCAGGACAAGAAGAACACCACGGTCTTCGCCCGCATCGACTGGAACATCAACGAGAACCACCGCTTCGACTTCCGGGTCAACAGCCAGCAATTCACCAACAAGAACGGATCCATCCCCCAGAGCACCAGCACCGGCATCAGCGCCAACGGAACCGACAAGTACAACGACATCTCCTGGGTCCTGGAGCTCAACAGCACCATCGGCTCGAACATGACGAACGAAGCCCGCCTCCAGTTCGCCACGGAGCGGCGGCCGCGCACCCCGAACAGCACCACGTCGCCGGAATTCGTCATCGCAAGCAACATGTTCACCTCTGGCCAGATCTGGTACGAACCGAGCAATCTGAACGAATTCACCAAACAGTTCATTGACACGTTCACGTTCATGAAGGACGCCTGGACGTTGAAGGCGGGCATTGACTTCCAGTGGTTCCGGTTCCAGAACCAGTTCCCTCAGTACATGAGCGGCTACTTCCAGTTCGACAGTTACGCCACCGCGAACGCCTGGGCCACCGGAACGGCCTTCCCCACGGGAGCCTCGGTCTCCTACAAGGGCGCCGTCAGCCCCACCAACGGCTGGATCGACTACACGTCCTCCCTCTTCACCGGCTTCCTGAGCGCCAGCTATTCCGGCCTCTTGAACAACCGCCTGAACCTCACGGGGGGCTTCCGCATCACCAAGGAAAACGCCGCCAAGAACCCCATGCCCCTGGCCCAGCTAGTGGGCACGGACAGCCCGGACAGCACCACGGCGGTGGATCCGCGCATCGCCTTCACCCTGGATGTGCTGGGTGATGGTTCCACGCTGCTCAAGGGCGGCTACGGCTGGTTCTCCAGCCCGAACCCCAGCCTGACGGTCTCCAACACCATGACCGCCAACGGCAACACTATCAAGGTCTACACCATAACCCAGTCCTCCAACCCCACGGCCTGGTTCGGCACAGGCGTCCTCAGCCATGGCAATATCGTTCAGGATAATTCTCTGACGGCCCTTTCGGCGAGCCAGTTGCTGGGCCTCGCCACCACCGCGCCCGTTCTCACCGGCCAGATCTGGGATCCGGACAACAAGCTGGCCCGGGCCAAACGCGCAAGCCTCGGCCTCGAACGGAAGCTGCCCAAAGGCTTCGTCGTCGGCGTGCGCGCTGAATACGCGACCTTCGAGAACGAGCAGCTCTTCAAGAACATCAACCTGTGGCAGAAGAACGCCGACGGGACCATCAACCCTGCCGGCTACTACAACGATGGTTATCCCACCTCCCTCAATTCCTTCTCCAACAAGGGTGGGACGGGCGTTTCCGCCTCCCGCCCCGGGTTCGCCATCATCCGCGGAAAGATGGTCGACCTCAGCGGGTTCGGTGACGTCTTCCTCTCCAGCAACACGGGCACGGGGAACTACAAGAGTCTTGTGTTCACCGCTTCCCGCGCCTCCCAGGACGGATTCGGTTTCCAGGGGAGCCTCTCCTTCGCCCGTCAGCGGGACATGAATTCAAACGAACGCGTGACCAACAATGGTGGTGGCGGCGGTTCGGTGACCAACAACCCCGCCGATCCCGCCGCCAACATGGCGTCCGGCGATTCGGACGTGAACTTCCGTGGCGTGTTCGCTGGCTACGCCCCCCTGGGCTGGGGCATCAAGGGAGTGGCGGTCATCACCTACCAGACCGGGCTCCCCTATTCCCCCATCGATTTCCGCGACAACAATACGGACGGCGTGAAGAACGACTACGCCCTGGGCTACGGCGGCCGCAACAGCCTGCGCCAGCCCTGCTCGAGGACCTTCGATCTGCGCTTCAGCCGTGAGTTCCCCATCACCGGCAGGGTCTCGCTCGATGCGAGCATCGACATCTACAACGTCCTGAACTGGGCCAACTGGTCCACCAGCCAGACCCAGCCTCTGCAGGCCACCTCGTCATCGGATCTGACGCCCGTCGCCAATCCCAATTTCGGCAAGCTCGACGTCGCGGATGCCAATACGCGTGAAGTTCAGTTCGGCCTCCGGCTGAAGTTCTAACGGACGGCTCACCCAGCTGGTCTCTCGTGGCCTGGCCGCTTCGGCGGTCAGGCCACTTCCGTCTAAGAGGCCCAGGG
>DBME01000453.1:0-1241 GCA_002298155.1 Holophagaceae bacterium UBA706
GAAGGGCAGATGGGCCCCCTGTCCACGAACCCCGCGGCCCGCGCGGCCCTGGAACTCCGGGCGAAGGTTGACGGCGCCGCCCCGGTGCTGGCCAAGGGCACCGTGAACCTGCTCAGCCAGGCCGCCTACACGGACATCACCATCGCCATGGGCGGCATGGACCTGTCGCCCCTGAGCCCCTACGCGGGCCGGACCCTGGGCTACCCCATCGAGAAGGGCAAGCTGAACGTCGACATGAAGTACCTGGTTCAGGACACCCGTCTCGAGGGCGAGAACCGCATCAAGATGGACCAGTTCACCCTGGGCGACGCCACCAACAGCCCCGAGGCCGTGCACCTTCCCGTCAAGCTGGGCCTGGCCCTGCTGCGGGACCGCCACGGCGTCATCGACCTGGACGTGCCGGTGCGCGGCGACCTGGCCTCCCCCGACTTCAAGCTGGGCAAAGTGATCTGGCACGCCATCCTCAACGTCTTCGCCAAGATCGCCACCTCGCCCTTCGCCCTCATCGGCAAGGCCTTCGGGGGCGGCGACGCCGACCTCAGCCTCCTGACCTTCCAGCCCGGCAGCGACGTCATCGACGCCCAGGGCCTCAAGGTGCTGGAGACCCTGGGCAAGGGCCTCTTCGAACGGCCCGGGCTGCGCCTGGAGATGGAAGGCACCGCCGACGAGGCCACGGATGTCCCCGCCCTGAAGAAGGCCGAACTGGAGGCCACCCTCCTGCGCCTCAAGGGCCAGCCCGTGGCCCCCGGCGAGCGCGCCACCTGGATCAAGGCCGCCTACCTCGAAGCCTTCCCGCCGCCCAAGGAAACCAAGGAGGCCAAGGGCGCCAAGCCTCCCCCCGAACCCCTGCCCGCGGAGATGGAAGCGCGGCTCCTGGAGAAGATCACCCTGGACCCCGCAGCCCTTCGCTTGCTTGCCCGTAGGCGCGTGCAGGCCGCCCGGGACCGGCTGCTCCTGGACGGCAAGGTGGAAGAGGGCAGGGTCTTCCTCGTGGACGGCGGCGACCGCGCCAAGAAGGAAGGCGGCGCGAAGGTGTACTTCGAACTCAAGTAAGGAGATGACCTTGAACGTGATGCGGATCCCCGCCGCCCTGGCGGCCCTCTGCGCTTCCGCCCTCCTCGCGGGCGACGGCACCGCGGCGCAGTTCAGCTTCCGGGCCTCCCGTGCCGGCGCCCCGGTGCGGGACCTGGCGGCCTCCTCCGGCGGCGGCGGCGGCTTCGCCCTGATCCTCGGCCAGGAAC
>DBME01000453.1:1274-1969 GCA_002298155.1 Holophagaceae bacterium UBA706
GTGTCGGCGCCGAGGCCCTGGTCCTGTTTCCCACCGGCACAGCCCTGCGCCCCTATGTGTCGGCGGGCCCCGGATTCCAGCAGTGGAAGGCAGGAACCCCCTCGGCACCCCAGTCCCGCACCTGGAACAAGGGTGCCTTCCGGGTTGAGGCGGGCGTTTGGTACGACGAGCACTTCTCCTTCTTCGCCGGCGTCCTGGCGGGGCCCCTGCAGCCTGGCCGAACGGCTGTGTGCCCCTACCTGGGGGTGAGCTTCATCCACTGAACGGGAACGGGGCCCGCGAAGGGCCCCGTCTGACGTTGAAATAGGCTGGATGCTAGTGGGTCTTGGCGTACTCGCGCAGACCTTCCTGGGTGGGCTTCATGGCCTTGTCGCCCTTCTTCCAGTTGGCGGGGCAGACTTCGCCGTTCTGGGTGTGGAAGTCCAGGGCGTCCAGGACGCGCAGGACCTCTTCCACGTTGCGGCCCAGGGGCAGGTCATTGACGGTGATGTGGCGCAGGACGCCCTGCTCGTCGATGAGGAAGAGGCCGCGCAGGGCGATGCCGCCCGCGAGGAGGACGTTGTAGTCGGCGGCGATGGACTTGGAGAGGTCGGAGACGAGGGGGAAGCTGACGCCCTTGATGCCGCCGTTCGACCGCTCGGTGTTCGCCCAGGCCCAGTGGCTGAAGTGCGAATCCACGGAGACGCCCAGCACCT
>DBME01000453.1:1981-3691 GCA_002298155.1 Holophagaceae bacterium UBA706
CTCGGTGGGGCAGACGAAGGTGAAGTCCAGGGGGTAGAAGAAGAGGACGACCTTCTTGCCCTTGAACTGGCCGAGGGTCACCTCCTTGAACTCACCGTTCACGAGAGCGGTGGCCTTGAAATCGGGGGCGGGTTGGGTGACGAATGCAGCCATGGGAGGCCTCCTATGAAGGGATCGTTAACCGGTGAGATCCCAGGCTACAAGCATGCGCGCATCCCTGGCAAGGAAAATGTGACCAATTTGGTAAACTATATGTAAATTCCTTTTTGTGATATGCTTATATTTCATTTTTTGCGTTTTTTTTGGGGCCCCCATGTCGAACATCCAACTGTCGGTTTTTTCCGAGATCGACCGCCTGAAGCAGGTGGTGGTGCACAAGCCCGGGCCGGAAGTGGACATCATGGTGCCGGACATGATGGAGCAGCTGCTCTTCGACGACATCCTCTACGGGGACCTGGCGCGTAAGGAGCACGAGGTGTTCCGCAGCGTGCTCGCCCGTGTGGCCGATGAAGTGCTGGACATCCAGGACCTCTTCGTGGAATCCCTGGCGGACGAGGGCGTCAAGCTGGCCTTCATCGAGGATTTCCGCCGCCTGGTGGACCTGCCCGACGAGTCCAGCAACCTCCTGCGGTCCATGTCTTCCGCCGCCGTGGCCCGGGCCCTCATCACGGGCATCCCCTGGGAGGACACCCTGGGGCACACCCACTGGCAGAAGCGGTTCGACTACACGGTCCGTCCCATCCCCAACCTCCTGTTCATGCGGGACCCCGCGGCGGTGGTGGGCCACGGCTACAACATCAACTTCATGGCCACCTGGGCGCGCGAGCGTGAACCGCTCATCCTCAGCTACGTCTTCCGGTACCACCCCCGCCTACGGCACCTTAAGGAGACGGACCGGCTCTTCGACCAGATCACGCCCCTCCTGAAGGGCGAGATCCGCATGCCCCAGAGCCTGGAGGGCGGCGACACCCTGGTGCTCAGCGACAAGGTCCTTGCCGTGGGCTGCAGCGAGCGCACCTCCGCGGACGCCGTGCACATGCTGGCCGAGAGCATGCGCCAGGACCACCTGCGCGGGGAAGGCACCTTCGACACCCTGCTCATGGTCCTCATGCCCAAGATCCGCAGCGCCATGCACCTGGACACCATCTTCACCCGCACCAGCCAGGACGAGTGCCTGATCTACCCGCCCTTCTTCACGGACCACAGCCGGGAACTGCTGAACGTGGTGAAGTTCGACCTGACGCATTCGACGCTGCACACCTCCGTGGAATCGAACCTCCTGCACGCGCTCAAGGGCGTGGGCATCGACCTCAAGCCCATCCGCTGCGGCGGCGGGGACTACATCATGCAGCAGCGTGAGCAGTGGACCGACGGCGCCAACGCCTTCTGCCTGGCTCCGGGCGTCATCGTCCTCTACAGCCGCAACCATGCCACCGCCGACGAACTCGCCGCGGCGGGCTACAAGATCATCATGGCCAAGAAGCTCATCAAGGACCCCTCCATCAACCTCCTGGACGGCGGCAAATGGGCGGTGATGCTGGAAAGCGCCGAACTCAGCCGCGCGCGGGGCGGGCCCAGGTGCATGACGATGCCTTTGGCCCGGGTCTCGTCGTAGATCGGCGGGGGGGCTTGTAACGGGCTTTTTGGCCGAGTGGGCGAACTGATCAGGCACAGAGTCGCACCAAGGCGCAGAGGACACAGGAAAGCAAT
>DBME01000197.1 GCA_002298155.1 Holophagaceae bacterium UBA706
CATGTCGTTCAGCCGGCACCAGACCGTGGCTGAGCGGCTGATTTCCGTCGCCTCCGTGGCCAATGACATCTCGGCGATCCTCGGCCTGCTGCTGCCGCCACACATCCGAATGAACGTCCGGGTGGAGCCCGCCGCGGGGCTTGTTCAGGCGGCCCCCGCACAGATCGAACAGTTGTTTGTGAACCTGTTGATGAATGCGCGCGATGCTCTTCCCGACGGCGGCCGCATCGAGGTCGAAGTCCGCAGCGTGACGGTAAATGAACCGTCCGGCCAGATCCAGGCCGGGCAATACGCGCTGATTCGAATTAGCGACAACGGCACAGGCATGGACCACGAGACTCGGCAGCGAATGTTCGAGCCGTTCTTCACCACCAAGCTCATGGGCAAAGGCACGGGGCTCGGGCTGCCGGTGGTCTACGGCATCGTGAAGCTCCACCGGGGGGACATCAGCGTCGAGTCCAATCCCGATCCGGCGGTGGGGCCGCGCGGCACCACCTTCCGGGTGAAACTGCCCCGCGTCGCCCAGCGGACGGGTCACTGAGGAGCCTATGCGCGAAACCCTGCACCTGCTCATCGTGGACGACGAACTGGGAATGCGCCTTTCCATCGAGCGCGCCCTGAGGTCGTACACCACAAGCTTCGAGGACATCGAGGCGGAGGTGGATTTCCGCATCTCCACCGCCGAGTCCGGCGAAGCCGCGCTGGAGCTGGCCGCCAACGACCCGCCGCAGATCATCCTCCTGGACTACAAGCTGCCCGGCATCTCCGGCCTGGACGTGCTCCAGACCCTCACGGAGAACAAGACCGAGGCCCTGATCGTCATGATCACCGCCTACGCCAGCCTCGAGACCGCGGTGCAGGCCACCAAGATCGGCGCCTTCGACTTCCTGGCCAAGCCCTTCACGCCCATCGAGGTGAAGGCCGCCATCCACAAGACCAGCAAGCACTACATGATCCAGGCCCAGGCCCGCAAGCTCGCCGGGGAGCGCAAGCAGATCCGCTTCGAGTTCCTGTCCGTGCTTGCCCATGAGCTCAAAAGCCCCCTGGCCGCCGTGGAAGGCAACCTCCGGATCATGAAGGACCACGCCGCCGGCGACGCCATCGGCGCCTACGACAAGCTCCTGGACCGGTCCGTGCTGCGCCTGGACGGCATGCGCAAGCTCATCATGGATCTCCTGGACCTCACCCGCATGGAGTCCGGCCAGAAGCAGCGCGCCCTGGTGGACCAGGACATCTGCGCCGCCGCCACCCAGTGCCTGGAGACCCACCAGTCCCTGGCCGCGGAGAAGGGCGTGACGCTCCTCTTCTGCCCCCCGGGGCCCGTCATGCTCCAGGCCGACGCCGGCGAGCTGGAGATGATGTTCAACAACCTGGTCTCCAACGCCATCAAGTACAACCGCGAAGGCGGCTCCGTGACCGTGGAGGTGGAGGACGAGGGCGAGGCCGTGCGCGTCCGCGTCCACGACACCGGCATCGGCATCTCCAAGGAGGACATGGGCAAGCTCTTCGGGGAATTCAGCCGCATCAAGAACGAGAAGACCCGCAACATCCTGGGCTCGGGCCTGGGCCTGTCCATCCTGAAGCGCCTGGCGGGCCTCTACGGCGGCAAGGTGGAGGTCGAGAGCGAACCGGACCGGGGAACCACGTTCACCGTGGCCCTGCGGCGCCAGCCCTCCTGAACGGCCGGAGGGGCCTTTGCAACATTTAACAGGCGGCCCCCGCGGCCGGAAAGGGCAGGGCCGCCCCAACGGGCGAATGCCCTGCAAGGGCCGTCAAAATTAAGCACTCAAGCCACCCGTTGGGGGGCTCATATCAACCATTCGCACCCTTATTCTTGTTTCCTACGTCCTTACGGCTAGAATCGGGGGCAATGAATTTGTTTTTCAGAGGTTTACATACATAATCTTCTTGTTCCCCCTCTGCAAAGCGGATTAACCCTCCCCAGGATGCTATGAACATCTACGGTATGTTCCCCCAGCCAGGAAACCGACCATGAGGATCCGGGCCATCCTGCGGGCGTGCATGCTCATGGTCGGCGTCCTGCACGCCGAGCCGCCAACGTCCCAGCCCATCACGCTCCAGCTCAAGTGGCAGCACCAGTTCCAGTTCGCCGGCTACTACGCCGCCCAGGAAAAGGGCTACTACCGCGAGGCTGGTCTGGACGTCGTGCTGAAGGAGGCCATCCCGGGCCTGGACATCGTGGACGAGGTCGTCTCCGGCCGGGCCCAGTACGGCGTAGGAAACTGCTCGCTCCTCCTGGAGCGCCAGAAGGGGCGCCCCGTGGTCGTGCTGGCGGCGGTGTTCCAGCACTCGCCGGTGATCCTCATAGCCCGGGCGGGCTCGGGCATCACCACCGTGCAGGACCTCCGTGGCAAGCGCCTCATGGTGGAGAAGCAGAACGACGAGCTCCTGGCCTACCTGCGCAAGGAGGGCGTCACCGAAAGCACTCTGCGCCTGATGCCGCACACCTTCGATCCCCTGGACCTCACCAAGGGGCGGGTGGACTGCATGAGCGCCTACGCCACCGACGAGCCCTTCCTCCTGCTCAAGTCGGGCACCCCCTTCCTGGAACTCACGCCTCGCATGGGCGGCATCGACTTCTACGGCGACAACCTCTTCACCACCGAGGCCGAGCTCAAGGCCAACCCCGCCCGGGTCCGCGCCTTCCGCGAGGCGAGCATGCGCGGCTGGAAGTACGCCATGCAGCACCCCTAGGAGGTGGCCGACCTCATCATCGCCCGCTACGGCGAGCGCCGCGGGCGGGAGTACCTGCTCTTCGAGGCCCAGAAGATGGTCTCCCTCGTGCAGCCCACCGCGGTGGAGATGGGCTACATGTACCAGGGCCGCTGGCAGCACATCGTGGACACCTACGCCGACCTGGGCATGCTGCCCAGGAACTTCCGGCTGCAGGGGTTCCTGTACGACCCCGAGGCCGGGGCCCGGCAGAGCTACCACCGCCTGGTGACGGCCCTGGTGGCCCTCCTGGCGCTGGGAGGCGCCCTGGGCGGCCTGGCGCTGATGTTCTTCCGGCTGAACCTGCGGCTCCGGCGCGAAATCGCCTCCCGGGAGAAGGCCGAGGAGGGCATGCGCGAGGAGCACAACAAGCAGGTGGCCCTCCAGGCCCAGCTCCTCCAGGCCCAGAAGATGGAAAGCCT
>DBME01000384.1 GCA_002298155.1 Holophagaceae bacterium UBA706
CAGCAGCCCGCGCGGGCCCTCCTGGTGACCCGCGGCCTGGAGGCGGCCAAGGCCTCCCTGGGCCTCCGGGCGCAGGATGGCCTACGGGAATACAACCAGATCACCGATGCCTTCGGTTCCACCCACGTGCGCTATCACCAGACCTACCGGGGCGTGGAGGTCTTCAACGGCACCGTCCTGGGCCACGTGGACGCCGGCGGCAACCTGGCGGCGCCCCTCGCCACGATCCAGCCGGACATCGACCTTCAGCCGGCGGCCCTCCTGGACGAGGCCCGCATCCGCGCCATCGTCACGGCGAACCTGGCGGAGGCCGGCCGCCTCTGGCCCATCCAGGTCAAGCCGATCGTCTTCCCCACCAAGTACCAGGACGGCCTCAAGTTCGTCCCCGACGCCCAGGGCGCCCTGGAGCTGGACCCCCGCTACCACGTGCTCGCGCCTCGCCGGCCGGAAGCCTACCGCTGGGCCTACCGCGCCAGCGCCATGCAGGCCACCGGCAAGGGCCTGGTGGCCACCGAGTTCGTGATCGACGGCCTCACCGGCCAGATCCTCAAGATGTGGGACGGCATCCAGCACGCCGACACCCCCGCGGTGGGCACCGGCGCCAGCCAGTACAACGGCGCCGTCTCCCTGGACACCGTGCAGCTGGCCGATTCCGGCCTGTTCACCCTGCGCGACGCCACCCGCGCCACCCAGCCCTGGCCCAACCCCTTCGGCGTGGACTGGCCCGAATGGGCGGGCATCGGCAGCCAGACCCTGGCCTATGACCCCAACGGCCCCAACTGGATGACCAGCTACTCCACGCCCTACACCAGCCCGGTCAACACCTGGGGCAACGGCCAGGCCTATGCCTGGGGGACCGACCACCCCGCGGGCCTCTTCCAGCCCGTGGGCCAGACCGCGGCCGTGGACGCCCACTACTCTGTGCAGTTCACCTGGGACTACTACGACAAGGTCCTGGGGCGCCCCGGCGGCATCGACGGCCTGGGCAGCTCCGTGATCAGCCTCGTCCACGTGGACAACGGCAACGGCGGTGCCCTGAACAACGCGGGCTGGAGCGCCATGTGGTTCATGATGCAGTACGGCGACGGCAGCGCAACCGGCCCACTGACCACCCTGGACGTGGCGGCCCACGAAGTGAGCCACGGCGTCATGAGCTACACCGCGAACCTCGACGGAGCCGGCTTCGAGAGCGCCGGCCTGAACGAAGCCAACTCCGACATCCACGCCACCATGGCGAAGTACTACCACTGGGGCGCCGGCGACCAGGGCGGCGTGGTGCCCGACACCACCACCCAGGCGCCGCAGGACAACAACACCTGGCAGTACCTCTGGACCATGGGCCCCCAGCTCTCCGCGGACGGGACCACCCCCCTGCGCTGGCTCTACAAGCCCAGCAAGGACGGCATGAGCTATGACGCCTGGTTCGACGGGGTCGGCATCGAGGATTCCCACTTCAGCATGGGGCCCGGGAACCGCGCGTTCTTCTTCCTGAGCCGGGGCGCCTCGGCCGACGCCTCCCAGGAGACCCACTCCACGTACCTGCCCGGGGGCATGACCGGCATCGGCAACGACAAGGCCATCCGCATCTGGTTCCACGCCATGACCACCAAGGTGACGGACATCGAGGCAAACTACCACGCCATCCGCGAGGCCATGATCGCCTCCGCCGCCGAGCTGTTCCCCGGCGCTGGAGGGGCCGATTCCACCGAGATGGCCGCCGTCCGGAACGCGTTCGCGGCCATCAATGTGGGCGCGCCCGCGGGGGGCCAGGAACCCGTCCAGGTCCGTTTCGCGGCCCACCCAACCGCTCCCACCTACTACCGGAGCAGCATCATCTGGCCCGCGACCATCGCCCTGCCCCTGCCCAAGCCGGCGGTCACCAACGCCGCGGACACCTCCGTCACCTGGAGCCTGGGGGGCCTGTCCTACCTGGTTCCCGAGGGCGGCCGCTTCGGGGAGGGTGACACCTTTGTCGCCCCCTACGTTCCCCGGGGACACGCCTTCCCCGTCAAGGCCACCAGCAAGGCGGATCCCCGGCAGGCCGCCGTCACCCTGGTCTTCTCCGTCCTGCTGGACACGGACAGCGACTTCGACACCGACGCCTGCGACCTGGGCGCCATGGCCTACGACTACTTCGCCGTCTTCGGGCGCTATCCCTCCACCAACATCCTGGGCAGCCCCTGGGGCGGCGCCGACGACTACGGCGTCGAGGCCTTCCTCGAAGGCTTCAACAACGCCTTCAACCAGTAAGGGCGGCCCTGAGGAGACCCCGCAGCGCCCTGCCATCCAGCGGCTTGTCCAGCACCCCCAGGACCCCCATGCCCCTGCAGGCCTGGAGGTCCCGGGGGTCCTCCGTGGAGGTGAGGACGATCACCCGGGCCTCCGCGGTGGCCGGGTCCTCCCGCAGCCTGCGGAGGACCTCGAGGCCATCCATGCCCGGCATCCGAAGGTCCAGCAGGGTCCATTCGGGCTTCCAGGCCTCGCCGTCCCCACCGGGCAGGCCCTCCCGGATCACGCGCAGGGCCGAAGGACCGTCGGCGGCCACCTGGACGTCGGTATAGCCCTCTACGCCAAGCGCCCAGCGGGCCAGTTCCACGTCCTCGGCGCTGTCCTCCACGAGGAGGAGGCGGGGTCTTTGGGAAAGGTCCGACGGGTTCACGGATCGAGCTCCACGTAGAAGACGGATCCTCCACCCACGGCCGATTCCGCACGGATCCGCCACCCGTGCTTGTCGACGATCATTCGGACCATGGCCAGCCCGATGCCGAGGCCCTCGAACAGGCCCTCCGGGTGCAGCCGCCCGAAGGGCTGGAAGAGCCCCCCCGCCAGGGCCGGGTCGAACCCCGCGCCATTGTCCCGCACCGCCAGCATGCGGCGCCCCTCGACGGAATGGTACGCCAGGGCCACCTCGGGGCGAGGGACGCCCGCCGAGAACTTCACCGCGTTGCCCAGGAGGTTGCGCAGGCAGAGGGACAAGAGCCGGCGGTCGCCCTCCACCTGGATGCCCTCCGCGATGGAAAGCCGCTTGGGGATCCGCAGGCCCTCCTGGGCCAGATCCTCGATGGCCTCCCAGGCCACGCGGGAGAGGTCCACCGTCTCGAAGCAGGCCTTGTCCAGGGAGACCCGGGTGAGCTGCAGGAGGCCGTCGATCACCGCGCGCATGCGCCGGCTGCCCCGTTCCATGCGCCCGGCGATGTCGCGCACGCGGGGCGGGGTTCCCGGATCCGCCAGATCCTGGAGCATCCTCCCATAGCCCTCCATGCGGGCGATGGGCGCGCGCATCTCGTGGGAGACCATGTGGGCGAAGGCGGCCAGGTCGCGGTTGGCCGATTCCAGCTGGGCCGTGCGTTCCTGGACGCGCTGCTCCAGTTCCTGGGCCAGGAGGCGCCGTCCTTCCTGGATGGCGTGCCGGCCGGTGATGTCCGTGGCCATGACCAGGCAGGTCACACCCGGTTCGCGCCGGACGCCCTGCAGCTCCAGCCGCACGCCATGGCCGCCCGCGCGGGGCAGGACCACCTCGCAGGTGCGCCGCCGGCCGCCTTGGCTCAGGGCCGACAGGAAGCGGTGGAGGACGGCGCGGTCCGCCGGAGGCAGGAAGGAGTCCAGGCCCCGGCCCAGCGTCCAGGAGGGATCGGCCTCCCGCAGGAGGGCGGCCCCGGCCTGGTTGGTCTGGAGCACGGTGCCCTGGAGGTCCACGGTGAAGTAACCCAGCGGTGCGAAATCGAAGAGGTCGCGGTAGTTCTTCCGCTCCTGCTCCAGGCGGGCCTGGGTTTCGAGCAGGGCCTCGTTCTGGACCTGCAGCTCGACCTGATGTACTTGAAGTTCATGGAGAAGCCGTGCCGTCTCCGACGACGGCGTGGGCTTCCGGCGGCCCGGGGGGGCCGAACGTCCTGGGTCGCCAGACCCAATTGGCTGATGATTTATGCGCTTCACGCGATGCCTCGTCCGGAGGATGGAAGCCCTGGAGGTCTGGTGGAATGGGCCAAACATGTTGTTGAGAACAATAAAATTATGTGGCGGGGCCGAGCCATACCGGAAAGATAGGCAGGAAAAACGTCCGTGGGGAATTCAATGAAAGATTATTAAAAATTTACACAAAGATGGCTCCCCGGATCCCCGCCCGGAAATTGCTACCATGACATCAACAATTCACGCCACGGAGGCTGCCTTGGGTCTGCATGAACGTTTTGGCGCAATGATGGACACCGATCGTTTGGTGGCCCAGTTCATGGACATGGTCCAGGTGGACAGCGAGTCCGGGGACGAAGCGGCCTTCATGGCCTGGCTGCTCCCCGTCCTTAAAGAGATGGGCGCCGAGGCCGGCCTGGACGCCTACGGCAACCTCATCGCCAAGCTGCCGGGCAAGGAGAGCGTCGCCGAAGCCATCCTCCTCTCCTGCCATGGCGACACCGTCAAGCCGGGCAAGGGCATCCGTCCCGTGCTGGCCGGCGGCGTCATCCGCTCCAGCGGGGACACCGTCCTGGGAGCGGACGACAAGGCGGGCATCGCCGAGATGCTCGAGGCCCTCAAGGTGGCCCCCGTGCACCCGCCCATCGAGATCGCCATCTCCCGCCAGGAGGAGATCGGCCTCCTGGGCGTCAAGAACCTCGACTACAGCCGCCTCACCGCCCGGAAGGGCTTCCTGCTGGACAACGACACCCTGGACACCATCATCACGGGCGGCCCCTCCTACTTCGCCCTGGACGTGACCGTCACCGGCAAGTCCGCGCACGCGGGCATGGAGCCGGAGAAGGGCATCAACGCCATCGTGGCCGCCGCCCGCGCCATCGGGGCCCTGCGCCTGGGGCGCCTGGACGCCGAGACCACCTCCAACGTCGGCATCATCCAAGGTGGCCTCATCCGCAACGGCGTGCCCGACAGCTGCACCTTCATGGCCGAATGCCGCAGCCTGGACCATGCCAAGGGCCAGGCCCTGGCCGACGAGCTGGTGGCCACCATCCGCCGGGAAGTGGAAGCCTTCGGCGCCACGGTCGACATCAAGGTGAACAACCTCTGCCGCGCCTCCCACATCGACCCCGCCGAGGCCTGGACCGTACAAATCGCCAAGCGCGCCCTGGCCGCCCAGGGCATCAAGGCCGAGGCCGCCCACATGTGCGGCTTCACCGATGCCTCCATCTACAACAACCAGGGCATCGAGATGGCCGTGGTGGGGATCGGGGCCCGGCAGGAGCATTCCACCGCCGAGCACATCCTCGTGGAGGACATGGAACGGGCCGTGGCCATGATGGTGGAGATCCTCCGGCTCAGCGCCTGAGCCGCCCCGCCGGGGTCGTTCCGAAGGTAAAATTTAATTTCCGAAGGGTTATACCACAGGCTGGCAAACAGGATGCCGGAATTCGCGCCGTTGCCCCCGCCGGGCACCTTTCGCTTATTTCCTGCATTTGCCAAATCATTCCAACCCTTTTTTCGGAAAAGTAGGTCATCATCAAGGCTGGTCTTCCGCACAGGGTGGATAGGCCACGCTGGTAGGGCCTTTGTCTCGACTCACATTCAGCGCAACACATGCGAGACAGATCAGGACGCTACCATGGCTCAAGGCACCGTTAAGTGGTTCAACGCTGAAAAGGGTTTCGGCTTCATCACCCCCGATGGAGGTGGCGCGGATCTCTTCGTGCATCACTCCGCCATCCAGGGTTCCGGGTTCAAGACGCTCGACGAGAACGCTCGCGTCAGCTTCGAGAGCACCCAGGGCCAGAAGGGCCCCCAGGC